>JBILGL010000137.1:0-9120 GCA_044351075.1 Isosphaeraceae bacterium
GGTTACTGACGAAGTCGTCGGCCGGGTCGAGCACAACCATGCGGCGATCGGAAAAAAACGAGGGTGTGCAGAGCTCGTCGAGCACATCGGCCAGCGATGCCGATTCGCCTGACTTGCGTGAAAGGCCAAGCCGATCTTCGGGATTGGGAAAAACTGCCCTGGCAATGATGTTAATCGATTCGCTTCGCAGGAAAACATCGTCGCCGGCGACCACACAAATCGGTTTCGGTGTCAGGATTTCCGGCTTTTTGAGGATGTCGAGAGCCAGCATTTTCGCGATAAGCCTTCGTGGCGTATTTAGTTGAGTTTCAAAAGATTTTATCAAAAAATTGGCACGACTGGCAGGTTCAGCGAAAAAATCAGTTTTTTTCTGATAGGGCCTGTCACATCTTTTTCCCAAGAGCGTAATGAGGTAAAGGTATATTCTGCGATAACGGCTGATTGCAGTCTTATTCCCATAACAAACAAAGATTTATCGCAATAGTTCAGGCTCTTGAGATGATGTGCACCCTGGCCCGATTCTGGCAGAAAAAGAAGACAAGCAAGAGTATGGGCGAAAGGCTCGGGGTGAATTCCATGGAAAAAATGACATTATTTCAGCACAGGGATGTTTCAATACCGAGCCACGATTGCAAATTCATCAAGGGGCGGCTTGACCTGCCGCCGGATGCGGTGGGTCTTGTGATATTCGCGCATGGTAGTGGATCAGGCCGCCATAGCCCACGTAATCAGTTTGTGGCACGGGAATTACAGGCGGCTGGTATCGCCACGTTACTGATCGATTTACTGACGGATGAAGAGGCGGAAAATCGCCGGAATGTTTTTGATATTGACTTGCTTTCAAGGCGTTTAGCGAGTGCTGCGACCTGGGCATCGGATCAGGAAGAGACGGCTGATCTGCCGGTGGGCTATTTTGGTGCAAGCACGGGGGCCGGGGCTGCTTTAGTGGCGGCGGCTGATAACCCCCGATCGGTGAGTGTCGTGGTTTCCCGCGGCGGGAGGCCCGATCTGGCAGAAAATCATCTGCCGAAAGTGAAATGCCCGACACTTTTGCTCGTGGGCGAGCTTGATCATGAGGTCATTCTGCTGAACCGTAAGGCCCAATCGAGGTTGAAAGCCGAGAGCCGGCTTAAGATTGTGCCGGGTGCGACTCATCTCTTTGAGGAGCCGGGTACGCTGGAACAGGCGGCTGAATTGGCAAAAGACTGGTTCATCAGGCACTTTGGCGTTCGTGCGGTGAGCAAGGTGCAAATGATAGATCTGGCGGTAGATCGCTAGGAGGGAGCTGAAAGCCCATGGAATTTGCAGATCGTCGGCAGGCCGGCATCAGGCTGGGGCAGAAGATGAAACTTCGGCAGCTGGTTCGGCCGCTTGTGCTTGCCATACCCCGGGGCGGTGTGGAAGTCGGAGCAGCTATTGCCGGCGAGCTTGGAGCTGAGCTTGATGTGGTGCTGGCCCGCAAGGTGCCCGCACCCAGTCAGCCGGAGCTGGCAGCCGGAGCTGTTGGCGAAGATGGATCAGTGATCTGGAACGAAGATGTCCTGCAGATCATGCATTTGAATGAAGAGGATCTGGCTGAATCACGTAATCGTACACTTGCAGAAATAAAGGCACGCAGGCAACGATATCGAGCGATCAGGCCGAGGGCGGATGCCAGAGGGCGATCGGTGATTATCACCGACGACGGCCTGGCCACGGGTGCAACGATGCTGGCCGCTTTGAGGGATATCAAATCACGGCAGCCGCTAGAATTGATCATGGCGGTGCCTGTGGCGTCAACAAGAAGTCTGAATCTGGCCAGACCAATGGCTGACTCGGTTTATTGCCTGATTGACGACCCGAATTTTCAGGCCGTGGGTTATTACTACACGAATTTTGAGCAGGTGAGCGATGCAGAGGTAGAGAAGCTATTGCGCGGGCGAGCGATGCCTGATATTCGTGGCGTGCGGGGGTGAATATCAATTGAGTGATTCTGAATTGATTGCATTAATATCGAACGGCGGTAATTTAAAACGATGCCACCACGATTATTTTTAATGGCTGATATTTTGACAGTGAGTTCGAGTGAAATGCCAGATCGTTAACAAAAAAAGTTGACAACTGAAAATGATTCTGTAATCCTGAGTTTGTCAGAAAGGGCGGCCTTGAAGTAGTTCTCTCTTTGGCCCATCATCTCTATTAGCTTGGTTCGTTCAAGGAGATCAGAAATGGTAAATCTGCGTAACATCACAAATTTTGAAGTTTCAAAAGTGAAACCGGCAACGCAGAAAATAGAGGATATGAGTTATCTGGATGCAGTCAATTATTTAATTTCCGGTGAAACAGTCACTGAGAATAAAGAGGAAAAATCGAAATCTACAAGATCACAGTTATGGGATTTTCGTCCGAAGCTTGTCACACCCTATCATGCCAAGGCGGTTGAATCATGCTCGAGCTATCATGGCCGGTTGATAGGCTGTAATTACCATCCGTTTGTTGATGCAATCCATTATGCGTTTTATGATCATAGCCCGCTTGTCATTTCCCCGGATATGATCTGGCTGTTGATTGTGCAGGGCTTTGCCAATCATGTGAATGCAAATTCAGAAGAGTTGCGATCTCAATTTGTGAGCCATGAGGGTAAGCAGGATATCATTATCCAGCGCGATGACTTTATCAAAGGTTCGCCGGAAAACCCTTGGCCAGAGGTTTTTTCTGAATTATCTGAAGGTGTGCGAAGCCACATTGGTGCGAAAACGCATGACCTTTTATTACCATCATTTTCAACGACAGGGCCAAAAGAACAAGCCGCAGCAGAAGTTGCCCTGCTTGATGCCATGCAATCTTATTTCAAATATTCGATGGTAACAATGTGCGGAATTCCGCAGATTTATCTGGAAGGTACAACCGACGATTGGAAAAGGCTGGAGGAACGAACTCACTTATTGGGCCAATTTGGCCTGGAATGGTGGGTGGAAGCACTATCACCCATTTTAAAACAATTTATTAATGCTTCGGAAGGAGTGGTCACACGAAAGTTCTGGCAGTCCATCTACAAGTTTCAGAGCATGAGCGGTGGAGATACAGTCACCGGTTGGATTACGACATTCTTCCCCTATATTAAGAAAACGCGAGCGATGAAGGCTGACCGATTGAATAATCCTGCTTATTTCAAATACAGTTCTCATCAGAACTTTCCCAAATATTTGAGAAAAAAGGCCTTAAAACAGATTGTCGAGCGTTATCCGATTGATCCATTAAAGATAAAAGGCTGGGAACCTGACGGTTTCGGAACTGATTATTTTCCCAGCGGGCTATCAATTGCGCCATTTCAATGGAATTATCGCGCAACTAGCTACAAAATGCAATTTCTGGCAGGCTTTGTCGGCATTAAACAGGATGAGGAGAGTCTCGCACTTCGTCCTGAGATAGGCTGGGCCGTTCGTGAAGTTGAATGATCCATACATCGGCTTATGACAATTTGAAACTGATGAAGGTCGAAACTGAGTTGAAAAGCTATTAAAATGCAAGAGAAAGAAAAAGATAAAAGTCGATGTGAAGTTAAATTACTGATCGACAACACCCACTGGAAACAGATTGAAGCGATCATTCCCCGGAGCTTTGAAGAGAAAAAACGCGAAGTCTGGTTCTTTGAAACGCCTGATTTAATGCTGAAAAATCATGAATTAGTGCTCCGTGTGCGCGTAAGCAGAAAAAAAAGTGAAGTGGAATCAACCTCAAAATTACGAAAGTGGGTCTCTCCCTATCCGGAAGTGCTCGAGGAATGGAATTCCGTGAAAGGATTTAAGGCAGAGATAGACGCTACTGATGAAGATTCAGTACCTGCCTGGTCAGTCACCCGTGGGAAAATGCAATTATCCGTTTTTGAAGATGCCCGGCGGGATCCGCTTCAAACTGCAAAACTATTTAATTCCAATCAGCTACTTCTGGTTCGTTCCGCCTGGCCTGACTTACCGATCAAGTCGCTTCAATGCCTGGGGCCGATTCAGTCAAGCAGGTGGATGCTTGAAAATGAAATCAGCATTGAACGATGGTCAATTAAAGACGACCACGTTATTGAAATTTCTAAACGTGGCAGTGATGCAACAACGGAATTAAATGAAATCAGGAAATGGCTCAAGAAATCAGGAATTGAAAGCGATCCACTTCCCGGCGGCAAAACAGCCTGGGCGCTTGATCGACTGGGTCAATCGCAATAAAATGCAATTAGCCTGCATTCTGCTTGGTTTTTTCGGCGTCGCTACGCGCAGCGGCATCGACCTTTTTCTGCGGCTCGAATCGAGATTTCGAGGTGTCAAACGCCTTGGCTTCGATGAAAACATCCATCTGCTGGCCGACGTAAAGCTCGCCATTTTTGATATTTTCAGGCATGGAATAAATGACCTGAAGCACGCGCGTGTCAATTCGCTCCGAGTTTTCGCCGGTCAGGTTCCGCTTGGGCACGACATAAGGCTCTACTCGATAGGACGTTAGCGGATAAACTGGCTCGCTTCGTCCACGCAGATAGGCATAGGCCTTCGTTCCGGGTTCAAACCGATCCAGATCCTGCTCATCAATGTCCACACGCACATGCAGCGTGCCGGTATCGCCCAGTATGATCAGCGGGCTATTATTATTCTGTCCTGCAAATTCTCCCGGCCTGATTTTCACCTGCAGGACACGGGCCGGCACAAAGGCCTTTGCTGTGTGTCTTTCAAGTGTCACAATAGATGCTTCCACCATGGCACGGGCACTAAACACTTCGGCCTCGGCAATGGCAATTTCCTTATCCCAGCTTCCTGCTTTGAGCCTGGCCAGCTCGGCCACGGCCTTATCTCTGGTCGCCACCGCCACGCTGTAGGCATAGCGGTCGCGGTCGTAGTCGCTCTGGCTGATCGAGCCGCGTTCAAGTAGCCGCTGGGCCCGGGCCCAGGCTGTTTCAGCTTCCGACAATCGAGCGGTTGTTTCTTTGACAAGTGCCTCAGCCGGTGGCAAATCTTCCTTCCGAGGCGCATTTTTGTATCGTTCCAGCTGGGCCTGGACGACTGCCAGTTTGGCCTCAGCCGCCTTCAGCTCCGCCCTTGCCTGCCGGTCATCAAGCCGAAAGAGAGGCTGACCGGGCTTGACAATGTCATCAACCTTGACCATCACTTCCGAAACAACGCCCGGCAAATTTGTCCCAATGCTGATATTTTCGCTGCTCGCTTCGATCACGCCGGTGGCTGAAATGGGCGATTGAATCGCCGACTGGCCCACCACCGGCATTGGTGGGGCGTTCCGCGGCGGTGTGGCCGGCGGGCTCTTGCGAAGCTCAAGCACCACTACTACGGCAAGCACAATTCCGGCGGCTGAGAGCACGGTAAAAAGCCAGCGAATCATCAATCAGCCCCTTTGTGTCTGAACTTTGTCGTGTAAACTGTTTGGTTTTTGATCATCTGATATTCGCCGATTCTTCAATCTGTGCGGGAATGGGCAGACCGGCCGCGTCGTAGATCGTCTCGATCTTGCCGTCGTCCATGTGTGCGACTCGGTCGCCGAGGGGGAAAATTCGGTTGTCGTGTGTTACGACGATCACTGCGCGGTCGTCGGCCACCGCCATTTCACGAATCAGCTTCATCACCGTCATGCCTGTTTCGTGGTCAAGTGCTGCGGTAGGTTCGTCGCAGACCAGAATTTTCGGCTCGTGTATCAGGGCCCGAGCAATGGCCACGCGTTGCTGCTGGCCGCCAGAAAGCTGATTGGGGCGACTTTTCAGGCGTTTGCCCATGCCCAGACGGTCCAGCAGCTCATTTGCCTTGCCAATGGCTTTGGCTCTGGGAATGCCCTGAATCAGAAGCGGCACTGCGGCATTTTCAGCGGCTGTGAGTGCCGGGAGGAGGTTATATTGCTGAAACACAAACCCGACATTTTTGGCCCGATAGGCTGTTTTCTGACGGTCTGACATCTTTGAGACATCATCGCCAAAAATGGTGACGGTGCCTTCATCTTCGTCCAGAATGCCAGCGATCACGGAAATCAGAGTGGTTTTGCCGCAGCCGGATGGGCCAACGAGCATGGCCACCTCGCGCGAAGCGACATCCCAGGTCACGCCTCGCAGAGCCATGACCCGCTGCTCGCCCCGACCAAAGTGCTTGGAGACATTCTCAATTCGAACAGCCAGATGTTTGATTTCGGCTTTTGGGAATTCCATTTTAATATTTTTGTTCAGGAAAATCTCTATTTATTGACCATTTGAAAATAAGTCAGCCCCTGAAGACGATGGCAGGTTCAAGGAGAACTACCTTCAGCACACTGAGCAGGCTGGCAAGAATGCAGATGATGGTAATGGCAGCGGCATCCATGCAGAGCAGATACCAGTGCGTATAAAACGCCAGTTCGCTATTGGCCCCACGATTGGCCATGCCGAAGAGTGTCGCTGCCCCCACACCCAGCCCATAGCCCAGAAAGCCGACTAATGCCGCCTGCAACAGCACCATGCCGATGATGCGAAAATTGCCGACGCCCATCGCCTTAAGCGCACCAAACTGGCGAATATTTTCAAGGGTGAATGAATAGAACATCTGCCCGGCGATGGCTGTGCCGACAAAAAAGCCAAGTATGACAGTCGTCATAAAATTGATCGGAATGCCGGTAAACCTCAGATAGTAATTGATTGTTTTTTCAACGAATTGATCGTTCGTGAGCGCTGCCAGACCAGTCTGCTGCTTGATTCGTTTGGCAACCTCGAGCGGATCCTGCCCCGGCAGCACCTTCACCAGCACATAGCTCAAAAGTTTGCGTTCACGCGGCACAAACTGCCGGGCCCGCGAGAAAGTCGTATAAATCACGGGATTCGACTGAAACGTGCGCGACGCCATGCAAATGCCCACCACCTCTGCCCGTCGCTCGTTCATTTCCATTTCAAAAAGCACGGGCGACGACTCAGCTTTTATCGCACCATTGCCAGTCGAATTATCCAGCAAAACCGGCTTGGCTGATGAATGAGCCATACTGTTCATTGTGGCAGGCCGTTTGCGACGGCCAGAGAGATCGGCCAGTTTTGACTTCAGCACATCGGGCGATTCAATCATATTCAAACCAAGACGCGGAAATAGCTTACGCAGGCCGACCCGATCAGCCACAACAGAATTGGGGCGGTTGAGATCTTCAATATTCCCAAGAAACATGCTGGCCGGCTCACCCACAAAGGAATGGTCGTCAAGACCAATTAAAATCACCTGCTCGGTGATATCCACCCGCTTGCCAGTGTTTGGGTCAGTGTATGTTAACTTCGTGCGGGCATTGCCTTTATAAAGTGGCACAGCCCATTTGATACCGTCAACCCCGCGAACAATGCCTAACTGCCTTTCCAACATAGGCTTAACGTCGTCAATAAAGGCCACGGAAGGGTCCATCACCCATAGGTCGGCCCCACGCAAGTCGTAAATTTGGGCACAGGTGCGAAGCATCAGCCCCCAGAAAATCGAGCCCTGCTGCATGATCAGTGCGGCAGAAAATGCAATACCGAAGACAATGCCCATAAATTTAGCACGGTCGCCGGTGAGCATCTTGATGGCAATCCAGCCCATTTTCTTCCTTCTTACGCCGCCCAGCGGCCTTCACCTTCATGTTTCAGTTCATGATCATTTCATTTTACACCACCGGTTTGGCATTTCCGAATCATAATTTGATAAATCGATCAGTAAATGTTCAAAACCCCGGTTTTGGAAAATAATAACGGATTCAACGAAAATGACGGAAGCTCGATATATCGATAGCTTCTTTAACAAAACGAGCCGTTGCGATCTTGCACAAAGGCATGGCAGCGACGATGATGTCAGGCAGATCAATCGCAATTAATGTCCACCACGGGCCTGACCAACCTGGAGTTCTGCAACCATGGCAAAAAAACGGGAACTCTCTCTGGGGATTGACATTGGCGGCACCAAAACGCTGGTGGGACTGATTGACAGCAGCCATCAGGTGCTTGGCCGGGGGAAGCTGCCGACTCCCGCGCGGCAAGGTGGCGACGCCGTGGTTGAGACCATCGCTCAGGCCACTGAAAAGGCTATCGCAGAATCAGGCAAAACCCTTGCTGAGATCACACGTATTGGGGTAGGCGTGCCGGGCCCAATCGATCATGAAAAAGGGATCGTGCTTTTTTGTGCCAACTTGAGCATGGTCAATTACCCGCTGGCCGAGCGAATCACGGAACGGCTGGGGGCACGGACAGTCCTTCGAAACGATGTCAGCTCAGGCTGTTATGCCGAATGGAAGCTTGGTGCAGGCAAGGGCTTAACATCACTTCTGGGGGCATTTGTCGGTACGGGGCTGGGCGGTTGTCTGGTGATCGACGGCAAGATTCACCGAGGCCACGATGGCAATGCCGGCGAACTGGGGCACATCATGGCCAAGCACGATGGCCCCCAGTGTGGCTGTGGCCTGAGGGGCTGCCTGGAGCTTTATGCCAGTAAAAGTGGCCTTGCCCGTCGCTTTGAAAAAGCCCGCGATAAGGGCGAACATTCACACCTTTTCAAGCTCTGGAAAGGCAGTGATCACAGGCTTAAAAGTCGTTATCTGGCCGAATGTTATGAAGTGGGTGATCCGCTGGTATTAGCCGAACTTCAACGATCAGCCAGTTATCTGGGCGGGGCTCTGGGCGGGCTGGTTAACCTTCTTGGCCCTCAGGCGATTATTCTGGGCGGTGGGCTGAGTAATGCACTCGGCACACCATGGCTTAACTGGGTGCGCAAGGCGGCCAGAGAGCAAATACTGGTCTTTCCTGAAAACCGAGAGATGATCCTGCCTGCCGAGCTCGGTGATGATGCAGGCATTCTTGGCGCCGCTCTTCTGGCTCAGGAAGTCAAGTAAATTGATCGTATAAAAAAAGTGGACTGGAGGGCCAGGTAAGCAGGATAATTACATTTCTGGTAAATTATGGGTATTGAAAACTAAAGCTTTTTAATGAATTTTTAATGCTTAAATAATAAATATAAACTCATTGATTTTATTTATCAGTGAGAGAGAAAATTAAATGATATCGCCTCACTTAATTCGTATTTCGATTAACATTGCAATTTTTATTTGTTTTATTTGAATGAAAGAAATACAGGCCATACTCAATATCATCAAAAATCAAAAAAAACATAGCCGGATCAATAA
>JBILGL010000644.1:0-2650 GCA_044351075.1 Isosphaeraceae bacterium
TTCGGCATCTTCGGCTTTTTGATGTTCTGGATGCTGATCTGGGCAGCGAGTTTTTCGACGACACCCAAGAGCGGCATGCGTGAAGCGGCGTGGTCGTCAAAAACGCTGCCGGCCATGCCTGCATCGCCTTTTTCGCGGATTGTGGTGAGCATGGGCACTTCGCCCAGAAACGGAATGCCCATCTCTTCGGCTTTTTTCGCGGCACCACCCCGGCCAAAGATCTCGCCCGACATATTCTCAACCATGCCCAGCACGGGCACCTTGAGCTGGCGAAACATGGTGATGGCCCGCACGGCGTCGAGCAGGGCCACTGCCTGCGGTGTACAGACGACGACAGAGCCCGTCAGCGGCAGGGCCTGAGCCAGCGAAAGGGGCACATCGCCCGTGCCCGGCGGCAGGTCGATCACCAGATAATCAAGCTCGCCCCATTCCACCTGATGGAGGAATTGCTGGATGACCCCGTGCAGCATTGGCCCGCGCATGATCACGGCACGCTCGGGCTCAAGCAGAAAGCCCATAGACATCACCTTCATGCCGGCCGCTTCAATGGGCATGATCCGCTCGCCCCGGGCCATGGGTCGGCCTGAGGCACCGACAAGGTGAGGAATGGACGGCCCATAAATATCGGCGTCCATCAATCCAACCGACGCACCATACTGTTTGAGCCCAAAAGCAATCGAGGCGGCCAGCGTGCTCTTGCCCACGCCCCCTTTGCCCGAGCCCACGGCGATCACATTTTTCACGCCTGGAATGTCGCCCTTTTCCCTGCTCGACTTGCCGCGCACTTCGGCCGTCATGTTGATATTGAGTGACTTGATGGATGCCGGCAGGCGGCTTCGCAGTGCATTTTCCACGTCGCTGCGAATCTTTTCCTTGAGCGGGCAGGCGGGCGTTGTCAGGTTCACCGTAAGGCTCACCGAATCGGGCCCGACGACAATATCCCTGATCATGCCAAGGTCGGTCAGGTCACGATGCAAATCCGGATCTTGCACACCTTTAAGTGCGGCAATCACGTCTTGTTGGGTCAGGCTGGTGGACATTTTTAGATCGGTGCTCTGCGCTTTTTTTCTGAAATCTACCGAAAGACTGCCGCCATTTGACGATAGCCGGGCATGGCTTTGCGTTCGGCCATGCCTGATGCCTCATACTATATGTTATAGACACTGACGAATTAAATTTGGAAGTCAAATTCAGATTCGCGGAATTTCATTCAACGGGTTCAATCTTTGGCAGGAGCCAGCGATCAAGCTGGTCGGCGATCAAAGGCGGGGCAGTCGCGCGGTCAAGCACCAGCCCCACACCGAGCTCGGCCCAGGCGGGCCGGGAATGATTCAGCAGACGAGGCACCAGTGCGGCCACGGGCAAGCCGGGATAAATATTTTGAAATTCATTGAGAAAATTCATGGCCAGCGTGATTTCCGGCTCGCTGGTTCCCATTTCGAGAAAAAGAGCGGCCGGCGTTGTCAGTTCAGATAATGCCGTAAAAGAGGGCATTGCAGCGAGGTCTGTCCGGTTCACATCCCAGCCCTTCTGGCGTAGCCGCCAGCCGACACGCCACCAGACATTCGGACCATGGCCTGCGAAAAGAATCGTTCTGTTGTGATTTTGACAATCATTCATTGGCCGGTGGGGACATTAGGCGTTGACGATTGACCCTTCTCCGGTAAGGATTAAACTAGATAAACTCTATTATCGATCGATGCAGGTTGTCAGACAATTGAGGCCCGGGCATGGCAGATTCGGATTTTTACCAGGTGCTTGGTGTTGCAAGAGACGCCAGTGATGATGATATCAAAAAAGCGTATCGATCGCTGGCCCGCAAACATCACCCGGACCTGAATCCGGAAAACAAGCAGGCGGCCGAAGCCAAATTCAAGCAGATTCAGGAAGCCTACGACGTTCTCGGCGATGCCGATAAGCGTTCTCAATACGACCGCTTCGGCAAGTCGTTCGGCGCAGGTGGCTTCCCACCCGGCGGCGGCAACCCCTTCGGCCAGGGCGGACCATTCCAGGGCGGTTTCTCGCCTGAGGGCGGTCAATCCTTTCATTTTGATTTGAACGACATATTCGGCGGCGGTCGCCCGGGTGGCGGGCAAGCAGGCCCCGGCTTTGGTGGTGAGGACGGCGGCAATATCTTTGAAGAGCTGCTCTCAAAAGTGCGCGGCGGCTCCAAGCCCAAAGGCCGAAAACGGGCCCAGCAAAACACTGGCGAAGCGGCAGAGCCGTTTCATGCCAGCATTAACGTCCCCTTCATGACGGCCATCAAAGGTGGCGAAACGGCCATCGACATCACTTTCGACGCCGGCGATACCGAAACCCTCTCGCTCAAAGTGCCCGCCGGCACCACATCGGGCCAGAAGCTTCGTCTGAAGGGCAAAGGCGCCCTCAACCCGCGCGGCATGCGTGGCGACCTGATCGTCGAAGTCATCGTTGATCCGCACCCTTTCTTCAAGATCGACGGCCGCGATATTTCGCTGGAAGTCCCCATCAGCGTTGACGAAGCCCTGCTCGGCGTGAGTGTCGATGTGCCGACGCTCGAAGGCCCGCGCCGGGTGCCTATCCCCGCAGGCACTTCCAGCGGCTCACGCCTTCGCCTCAAAGGTCAGGGCGTGCCTGCTCGTGGCGATAAACCGGCCGGCGACATGTATGT
>JBILGL010000646.1:0-2639 GCA_044351075.1 Isosphaeraceae bacterium
CTGCGCCCACTCCTGCAGGTCGCCAACTTCGAAGTTACTTCCCGCCGGGCTCTTGCGATTCCACGGACAAACCTCCTGACAAATATCACACCCAAACACCCATCCATGCATGCTATCAGGCGTCTCTCCAGTCCATGCGCCTTTGTGCTCAATCGTCCAGTAGCTGATACATTTTCTTGCATCCAGCTCACCCGGTCCGACGAAAGCATCGGTCGGGCATGCCTCAAGGCAACGTGTGCAGGTGCCACAGTGGTCGGCCGTAAATGGCTCGTCAGGCGGCAATGAAAGATCGATCAAAAGGCTTCCCAAGAGCGTAAAACTGCCGAGCTTTCGGCTGATCAGACACGAATTTTTACCAACCCAGCCAAGCCCGGCCAATCGGGCATAATCACGTTCCATCAGTGGAGCACTGTCGCTTACCGCCCTGCCCTTGATGCCCGGCCGCTCAGCCTGAATTCGCTCCAGCAGCTGTTCCAGACGTGACCAGAAAACGCCATGATAATCCTCTCCCCGTGCATAAGCCGCCACCCGACCATGCCCAGGCAAAAGCGGTTTCGTAGCACTTAATGGTTGATCAGCCTTATAGTTAAGCATGACGACAATCACCGTCGCCACTTCGCTCAAGATCGCTTCAGGATGCCTTCTGGCCGCTTCCTGTCGCTTCATATAGGCCATGCCCGCCTCATGACCGGCAGCCAGCCAATCCTGATAATGCCCATAACCTGGCGGAACCACGGCGGGTGCAAAGCCGGTGGCATCGAATCCCAATTCCGCCGCCCAGGCCCTGATTCGTTCACGAAGGCCGATGAGCGATTCACCGGCATCGGCGGTCGATGCATCTGGACGATCTTCGCCCATGCCATTCACCGCCTTATTTGTCGGTTAAGCCCTTTTGATTAAACGATTTGTAGAGAACGGGAGCTGGAAACACCCAAATTCTCGAAAATCTGACGCGTTGCATCAGATTTGTTTAACGTGTAGAAATGAATGCCTCGAACCTGATTATCGATCAGGTCACGACACTGCTCAGTGGCCCAGTGGGTGCCTACGCGGGCAGTGGCCGCGTCGTCCTCAGCACGGGAAAGGGCCTTGAGCAAGCGGGCTGGGAACCGCGACCCGAGTGCCAGATCGGCCATGCGGGCCAGGCCAGAGCGAGTCAGAATCGGCATGATTCCTGCGATGATCGGCACGGTGATACCTGCCAGTTCGCAACGCTCGCGAAAGTCATAAAAATCGCGATTATCGAAAAAAAGCTGCGTGCAGATGTAGTCGGCACCGGCATCAATCTTACGTTTGAAGTAGTCCATCTCTTTGATCCGGTTTGGCATTTCAGGGTGCCCTTCCGGAAAACCGGCCACACCGATGCCAAAGCCCCGGCCACCGCCGCGGGTCGATCGATCTTTCAAGAATCCAACGAGCTGCTCGGCATACTGAAATGCATCGTTTTTGCGGTCATAGCCTTCCACGTTTTTCGGGGCATCACCCCTCAGGGCCAGAATATTCTCAATGCCTGAGGCCATGTAGCGATCAACAATCGCCTCAAGCTCTTCCAGCGTGTGGCAAACGCTCGTGAGGTGGCTGACAGCCGTCAGGTTCGTCTCTTTCTGGATTCGCACAATCAGGTCATGAGTGCGTTCGCGGGTAGAGCCACCAGCGCCGTAAGTCACAGAGACGTAAGCTGGATGAAGATCCTGCAATTTGGCAATCGTGGTGAAGAGTTCTTCCGCCGCCGCTTCAGTCTTGGGCGGGAAAAACTCAAAGCTGAAGCAGGGCCGTTGCTCGTTCAGAATGTCGGCGATATGCATTTTTCGTTCAACCGGGCGAAGGGCTCAGGGCAATGAGCAGCACTACAATTTCGTTACTTATAATCTCATGTTTCACTGGCTCTTGGCAACGCTTTGGCGGTTTTTATCCTTTTTTTCGGCTGGTGTTGCCATTTTTCAACTTCGTCATTTTTTCTGCCTTCGGTACCTTTTCCAGCTTCAGGGGCTTTGCCGGTTTTGCAGTTTTTGTGCCTTTTGGTTTTGGCTCCACCCCGATTTTCGGACAGAACGTCTCCAAAGAACACTTGTTGCAGGCAGGCCGACCCGCTTTGCAAACGGCCCGGCCATGGTCGATCATCCGTAGCGAAATCAGCACTCTTTCCTGTTGTGGCACCAGTTTCAGCAAGTCGCGTTCGATCGGCACAGCAGACTGCTGTTTTGTCAGCCCCATGCGCCGCGAAAGCCGGGTCACATGCGTATCCACCACAATTCCTTCTGCCTTGCCGCAGCCCACCCCCAACACCACGTTCGCGGTTTTTCGCCCCACTCCGGCAAGCTTTGTCAGTTCTTCCATATTTTCCGGCACTTGCCCGCCGTGCTTTTCCACCAGTCCTTTGGCCATGGCAATCAGGTTTTTTGCCTTCGCCTTATAAAATCCGGTGGAATGAATGATCGATTCAAGCTCTGCCGGCTCAGCATGGGCGAGAGAAGCAGCGTCGGGATAAACTTCAAAAAGCCGGGGCGTGACCATATTCACGCGTTTATCGGTACACTGGGCCGAGAGAATGGTGGCGACAGTCAGTTCAAAGAGATTTCGAAAATCCAGAGCGCAGCGGGCATCGGGATATTGCCGGGCCAGTTCGGCAACGATCGTCT
>JBILGL010000647.1:0-2638 GCA_044351075.1 Isosphaeraceae bacterium
AATTGCTGAATTGCCGCGATATAATGCCCGCGAAAGACGCGTGCTGGGTGTGCTGATTGAGAAGGGGAAAACGACACCCGACTATTATCCGATGACACTTGCCGGGCTCATCACCGGCTGCAATCAGAAATCGAATCGCGACCCAGTTGTTACTTACAACGAAGACGACGTGGAAGATGCCCTGCTGGACCTACGCGACAAGCAATCGGCCGTAAAGGTTGAAGGGGTGGGGCGTGTGCCGAAATTCAAGCACAGCCTTTATGAGCGATGGGGTGTGAGCAAAGCCGAAATTGCCGTGCTGGCCGAGCTGCTTTTGCGTGGCCCGCAGACGGAAGGTGAGCTTCGCGCCCGGGCCGAACGCATGGAAGAGACGCTAGAAGACCAGGAGGCCCTGCAGAAAGTGCTTGAACCGCTTAAGGAGCGGGGCTTGGTTGTGACGCTATCACCGCCGGGCCGCAAGCGTGGCGTGATTGTGAGTCATGCGTTTTACAGCGACTCAGAGATGGAAGCCCTGCGAGTGCGGCACGCTGGAGCGGGCGACGAGGGCGACGACGATCAGGGCCATGAGCGAGGATCGTCAGGCGGCGGCTCGGCATCCGGCCGCACAGAGCTGAAGATTGAAGTGGACACTTTGAAAAGCACGGTCGAGGCACTGTTACAGCGAGTGGCGACGCTTGAAGCCGACATGGCCCGCCTGAGGAGCGATCTGGGCGCCTGATTGAAGGCGGCCGATCTGAGTGACACCAAAACAATGACAGACGACAAAATGCCCGACGATACCACTGCCGAAACAGAGCCGCAAGAGCCGGCAAAACCGGTTTTTTCTGGCCGAAGGCTGGTTGTGCTGATGGACTCGATTGAGGCCGACCCGCGCGACACGCTGGACGGCCCGGCTGCCGAGGCCATTTTTCACACGTGGCTGGCGGCATGGCATCCGGCTGTGCTGGCACACTTGTGTGAACTGCCGAAATTCCGGGGGCCGCTGTTTGACCCGCAATCGCCCGAGGAAAACACGGCGTTTCTTGTGCCGGGCCGACTGCTTGACCAGGTGCCGACATCGTTTTTGAATCAGGCGGAAGATTGCCAGGCCCCGGTGGTGATTATCAGCGAGGATCGTCAATCGTCGCATATCGAACTGATGCGGCGGCTTCGGGGCACGGAGCTTCCCGACGACTTTGAAGCCCGCACTGAGCTGGTTGACGACTTCCAGGCTCTGGGGGTGGCAAGGCTCTGGCTTAATGCCACGGCCATTGCGCTGGGGCATGTGGATGTGATAAATCATGATGATCTGACACTTGAAACACTTTCAGCGGTGGCATGCTGGAAGAAGGCCGATTTTACGGCAGCCGAAAATCATCTGCGTGCGGCTTTTGAAGTGCTTTTGCGGGCACGCGAGCGATTCTACCCGGTGGATAGCTACCTGCTTGATCTGGTGCTTGTGCATGAATCGACCGAAGCGGGCGATTTTGCCACACTGCTGGCCGACGACTCACCCAAGACACTCGTCGGCGCGGCTGATTTTCTGGAGTCTCTTGATCGCTCATCGCCTGAGGCAATCGCCCGGCTTCGAGAGGGGATCGACGCCGGCTGGCTTGATCTGGCCGGCGGCCCTGCGGAGGAGGTGCCGGAGCATCTGCTGCCGCTTGAGAGCCTGCGCACCGTTTACCGCAAGGGCGACAGAATTTATAGGCAATATACGGGCGACCGCAGTGTTGAGACACTTTTTCACCGCAATTTCGCGATTTATCCCGCCCAGCCCCTGCTGGCCCGTCGGCTCGGTTTTCGATTTGGGCTGCCACAGGCGTTTGATGGCGGCACATTTCCGCTGCGACACGAGTCAAAAATCCTTTGGGCAAGCCCTGATGGCACCACGCTGGAAGCACTGACACGCGTACCGTTTCAGGCGGATGAAGCAATCCAGACGCTGCGATTCCCGTGGGTGCTGGGCAAGTCCATGCGAGACGACCACGTGGCGCTGGCCACCTGGCTGAGATGGCCGGGTCAATCGCCGCAGTGGCTGAAATGCCTGAAAAAAATTCAATCATACGCCCCGATTTTCGGGCGATTGCAGACGGCCGGCGACTTTTTTTCGCAGACGGATCGACCGTTTGACACGATGACGCCCGAGCTCGATGGCTTTGACTGCAACACGCTTGAAAACGCTCTTGCCGCCGATGAAGTGAATCCTGTGTCGCGGCTGGTCGAGAAGTTTCAGCAGCGCAGCGTCTATGACACTCTTTCATGGTTTTATGCATTGGCGCGCTGGCTGGATCTGGATTTTGGCGCATCATCCGACCAGATCGAGGCATTGTTGGCAACTGAGCCCGAAGTGCAGGATTCTGTCTCGCTGGCACGGCGTCTGACACTTGAAATGGCAGAGAAAGTCGCCCCTTTAATCATGACGGATGCACGCGAGGGGACGCCGGGGTCGCTTATTTTTAATCCGACAGCGGTCGCACGCAGGGTGCCGGTGGTGCTAGATCAGGCTGCGCCTGACTTGCGGCTGTGTGAATCGATTCAGGCGGCCCAGTTTCTGGCGGAAGGTACACTTGTCGTGGCTGATGTGCCAGCCAATGGCTTTGCCTGGGTGCCTCATTTTGCGAATGTGGACGACCCGCTGACACCGATGGGCCAGCTT
>JBILGL010000138.1:0-9064 GCA_044351075.1 Isosphaeraceae bacterium
GGGGAGGAAATCCATGGCGAATTCAATGCCACGAAATTCTCGGCCGGGGATCGGCAAGTCGCGCGGGGCGGTTGAGCCACAGCAAAGGCAAACGGCGTCGAACTCGGCCAGAATGGCTTCGGCAGAGATGTCGTAGCCGATATTCACGCCGGCCTTGAAAACAACGCCTTCGGCTTCCATCTGCGCAAGGCGGCGGTCGATATGATGCTTTTCCATTTTGAAGTCAGGAATGCCGTATCGGAGCAGGCCGCCGATGCGGTCGGCACGCTCAAAAACGGTCACTTCATGCCCTGCCCTGCGAAGCTGCTGGGCGGCAGCCAGACCGGCAGGACCGCTACCAACGACGGCAACCTTCTTGCCGGTCAGCACTTTGGGCGGTTCGGGCTTGACCCAGCCTTCAGCCCAGGCTCGCTCGATAGTCGCAGCTTCAATGGTTTTGATGGCCACGGCGTCGTCGTTAATGCCAAGCACGCACGAGTTTTCGCACGGGGCCGGGCAGAGCTTGCCGGTGAATTCAGGGAAATTATTGGTGGCATGCAGCCGCTCAATGGCCGATTGCCACTGGTTGCGATAGACGAGGTCGTTCCAGTCGGGAATGAGGTTGCCCAGCGGGCAGCCCTGATGGCAGAAAGGGATGCCGCAATCCATGCAGCGGGCCCCCTGGGCCTGGAGCGATTCGACAGGCAGAGGATTATAGACTTCCAGATAATCGTTCAGCCGATCAAGAATTTCACGCCTTTTGGGGGTCTGGCGCGGCAGTTCCATGAATCCGGTTGGCTTGCCCATGATGATTGATACTCCCGTAATTGCTTATATGAATGGATGATTGGATCTGGATAAGACCGGGGCGTCAGACAATTGACCTGCCCCGGCGCGATGATTGATCTCAGGAGGCCGAACCGGCCAGAGCGGCTTCGGCCTTTTTGCGTTCGAGCAGGACGCGGCGGAAATCAACCGGCATGACCTTCACGAAATGGCGATGAGCCTCTGACCAATTGTTGAGGATGCCCTGGGCCACATCGCTGGAAGTATGGCCGACATGCTGGACGAGAAGGTCGCGCACGAGGTCGAGATCTTCTTTCTCAGTGAAGTTTTCCAGCTCAACCATTTCCATGTTGCATTTGGCGGCAAATTCGCGGTTGGGGTCGTAGATATAAGCTGCCCCGCCCGACATGCCGGCCGCGAAATTGCGGCCTGTGGGGCCAATGACAACGGCTACGCCGCCTGTCATATATTCGCAGCCGTGGTCGCCCACACCTTCAACCACCGCCATGGCGCCTGAGTTTCTGACACAGAAACGCTCGCCTGCCGTGCCACGGAAGAAGGCCCGGCCGCCGGTGGCTCCATAAAGGGCAACATTGCCGATAATGACATTTTCCGACGGATTAAATCGTACACCCGCAGGAGGTGCCACCACCACCTTGCCGCCGGAGAGGCCCTTACCGACGTAGTCGTTAGCGTCGCCGGTGAGGACCATCGTCATGCCGCGAGGCACAAAGGCGCCGAAGCTTTGACCGGCCGATCCGCTGAAATTGATGCGAATGGTATCTTCTGGCAGGCCATTACCACCGTATTTGCGGGTGACTTCACTGCCGAGGATGGTGCCGACAGTACGATTGACATTTGTAATTGGGATATCGATCGTGACTGATTCGGCATTTGTCAGGGCCGGTGCAGCAAGCTTGAGCAATTGCTGATCAAGGGCACGGTCGAGGCCGTGATCCTGCTCGCGGGTGCGGTGCAGGGCGACATCTGGGCTGACGGGCGGCTTGTAGAAGATCTTGGTGAAATCAAGACCCTTGGCCCGATAGTGGCTGATAGCCTTACGCATGTCGAGCATTTCGGAATGACCGATCATCTCTTCCATGGTGCGGAAGCCGAGCTGGGCCATGAGTTCACGCACTTCTTCGGCGATGAAGTGGAAGAAATTGACGACATGCTCTGCCCGGCCCGAGAATTTTTCACGCAGCTTCTGGTTCTGGGTCGCGATGCCCACCGGGCAGGTGCCGAGGTGGCAGACACGCATCATGATGCAGCCCATGACAACCAGCGGAGCCGTGGCGAAGCCAAATTCTTCGGCACCCAGCAGGGCGGCGATGACGACGTCGCGGCCGGTTTTCATCTGGCCGTCGGCCTGAACGACGATGCGGTCTCGCAGGCCATTGAGGACAAGTGTCTGCTGGGTTTCAGCCAGGCCGAGTTCCCAGGGGATGCCGGCATGTTTGATGGATGTAATGGGGCTGGCGCCGGTGCCGCCGTCGAAGCCTGAGATCAGGACAACGTCGGAATGGGCCTTGGCCACACCGGCGGCGACGGTGCCGACACCGACTTCGGCCACGAGCTTCACGCTGATTCGGGCACGCGGGTTGCCGTTTTTCAGGTCGTGAATGAGCTGTTTCAAGTCTTCAATCGAGTAAATGTCGTGGTGTGGAGGCGGGCTGATCAGGCCCACGCCCGGCGTGGTGTGCCGCACTTTGGCGATATAGGGCGAAACCTTGCCGCCCGGCAGCTGTCCGCCTTCGCCCGGCTTGGCACCCTGCGCCATTTTGATCTGAAGTTCGTCGGAGTTGACAAGATATTCACTCGTCACGCCGAAACGGCCGGATGCGACCTGCTTGATTGAGCTTCGACGGTTGTCGCCGTTAGAGTCGAGCTTATAGCGGCGGGGGTCTTCGCCACCTTCGCCCGTATTTGAGCGGCCGCCCAGACGATTCATGGCGATGGCCAGCGTTTCGTGGGCCTCTTCCGAGATCGAGCCTAGGCTCATGGCACCGGTGGCAAACCGCTTGACGATGGAATCGACCGATTCGACTTCTGACAGCGGTATGGGGCTGCACGCACCGAACTTGAAATCAAACAGGCCGCGGAGCGTGCAGAGCCGCTCGTTCTGGTCATCGACCATGCGGGTGTACTGCTTGAAGATGTCGTATTTCTGGCTCTTGGTGGCGTGCTGAAGGCGGAAGACCGTCTCCGGGTTAAAGAGATGGAATTCGCCATCGCGGCGCCACTGATACTGGCCGCCCCAATCGAGAAGAAGCGGGCCGGCTTCGCGGTCGTTATAAGCGCGATGATGATTGGCCAGTACGTCTGTCGTGATCTCGGGCAGACCTGCGCCTGAAATACGCGACGGCGTTTTCTCGAAGTATTTGTTGATGAATGCCTGATTCAGGCCAATGGCTTCGAAGATCTGGGCCCCGCGATAGCTCTGGATGGTGCTGATGCCCATCTTGGACATGACCTTGATCACGCCCTTCTTGATCGCCTTGCGGTAGTGCTCCACGGCTTCGGCATGATCCGTACCCGGCTTGAGCATGCCCTGGCGGAGCATGTCGTCCAGCGATTCAAAAGCAACGTAAGGATTGATCGCCCCGGCACCATAGCCCAGCAAGAGCGAGAAATGGTGCACTTCACGGGCGTCGCCGCATTCAAGGATCAGGCCGACACGTGTCCGTAACCCCTGTCGCACCAGATGATGGTGCAGGCCCGAGCAGGCCAGCAGCGATGGAATCGGGGCCCGCCTGGAGTCAATCGCACGGTCGGAGATGATCAGGAAGCTGGCGCCGGTGGCAATGGCCCGCACGGCTTCGTCGAAAATGCGGTCAAGGGCCTCTTCCATGCCCGTGGCACCTTCAGCGGCAAGGAAAGTGGCGTCGAGCGTGACCGACTTAAAGCCATTCCAGCCATTGAGGGCCTTGATGCGGGCCAGCTCGTCGTTATCCAGAATCGGCGTCTTCAGCTCGATCAGGCGGCAGGCTTTGGGCGAAGGCTGAAGCAGATTATCTTCAGGCCCGATGGAAGTTAGTACAGATGTCACACATTCTTCACGAATGGCATCAAGCGGCGGGTTAGTCACCTGTGCAAATAGCTGCTTGAAGTAGTTAAAGATGTTCTGTGGCTTGTCAGAGAGCACCGCCAGCGGCGTATCAGTACCCATTGAGCCAATGGCTTCCGCACCGTCGTTGCCCATGGGCCCGAGGATGAATTTGAGATCTTCCAGCGTATAGCCAAAGGCAAGCTGGCGATGCAGCAGCGTTTCGTGGTCGGGCTCGGGCACGTGCGGCACAGTCGGCAGCGTGTCGATCTTGACGAGATTCTCTTTGATCCACTGGCCATAAGGCTTTTCGACAGCGATTTTCGACTTCAGTTCGTCGTCGCCGACAATCCGCCCTTCCTGAATGTCGATCAAAAACATCTTGCCGGGCTCAAGCCGCCCCTTGAGGACAACGTCTTCGTGCTTGATTTCAGGCAACACGCCGACTTCCGATGCCATCACCACCAGGTCGTCCTTGGTCACATAATAGCGGCTCGGGCGCAGGCCGTTGCGGTCGAGCACGGCACCAATGTTGCGACCATCCGTAAAGACAACCGAGGCCGGGCCGTCCCATGGCTCAATCAGACAGCCGTTGTAGTGATAGAAATCCTTCTTGGCCTGCGACATCGTCTCGTGGTTTTCCCAGGCTTCGGGAATGAGCATCATCATGGCGTGGGCCGGGCTGTAGCCCGACTTGATCAGCAGCTCCACGGCATTGTCGAGACAGGCGGTGTCCGACAGCCCTTCGGTAATGATCGGCAGCAGCTTTTCAATGTCGCCGGGCTCATAAAGATTCGACGTGAACAGGGCCTCGCGGGCTCGCATCCAGTTAATATTGCCACGTAGCGTATTGATTTCGCCGTTGTGGGCGATCATTCGGTAAGGGTGGGCAAGCTCCCACGATGGGAAGGTGTTGGTGGAAAATCGCGAGTGGTAAATCGCAAATGCCGATTCCATCAGCGGGTCGTCAAGGTCGTCGGCAAAATAGCTTTCAACCTGATGCGGCGTCAGCATCCCCTTATAGACAAGCGTCCGACACGAAAGGCTCGAGAAATAGAAATAGTGCTTGTCATCGCGGCCACTTTCGCGCATCGCTTTTTCAAAGACCTTACGAACGACAAAGAGCTTACGCTCAAAGCGGTCTGTGTCATCGCCATAGGGCGAAGCGATAAACGCCTGATAAATCACTGGCTCTACGGCCAATGCCGTCTCGCCCAGGCCTTTATTATTCGTCTTGAGCTTGCGCCAGCCCAGGAACGTCAGCCCCTCCCGGCGCACGATCTCCTCAAACATCGCCTGGCCTGAAAGACAGGAGTCATCCTGAGGCGAGCAGAAGAACGCACCGACGCCATATTGCCCGGGGCCCGGCAGGTCTATGCCGATCGCCTGACATCGTGCCCGCAGAAAGCCGTGCGGAATCTGAATCAGAATGCCCGCACCGTCGCCGGTGGCGGCGTCGGCACCAACGGCCCCACGGTGATCAAGATTAATCAGCGCCAAAACGGCATTGCTGACGATCTTGTGGCTTTTGCGGCCTTTGAGATCAACAATAAAACCGACACCGCAGGCATCGTGTTCAAAGGCTGGGTCGTAAAGGCCCTGAGCTTCCGGGCGAAGACCATTCATTGGCAGTTCCGGGTGAAATGGCAGTTGGGACATGGATCAAGTGACTCTTTTGCAAATGGGACAGAGTTAGTTAACTTGGAAGCCATTGGCCAGAAGGCAGCTTCCAGGGCTTATTTTTGATATTTGAGAGATGCTGACGCCGGAAATTACTGGTTCAAGATCTTTTCCGGGTGATGACCTGGGCGGGAGAGTTTTGATTGAAGGCGAAACGCCTGACTGTCATACAGCTTTTTTCATCTCCACCTGAGAAGCCATGCAGGACGAAAAAAGAATCAGATCGATACTACATTACCCTCTCCAACGCGCGAAACGGGTGACGAAACAACGTCCTGTCGATCAGTTCCTTCAGGTTTTTTCATACTCTGACCGTTGACGACCGACAACGATCGCTCGGCAATCGAATCATCCATCAATCGTTGTAGAAATCGCTGTCCTACCGGACTCAGGGCACGATTCTTGCGATGGATAATCGCCAGCGGACGCACCAGCGGCTCCGCAACGTTTTTGATCCGCACGCTCACCAGCGAGCCTGATTTCTGCTCAGATTGCATGGTCGGCTCCGGCAAAATCGCCACACCCGAGCCAATCTCAACCGCCCGCTTGATATTCTCTATATTGTCAAACTCCAGAGCGATTTCCGTCACGATCGAATACTGGCGGAAAAATCGGTCAATCGCCCGACGAATCGGCAGACCATCGTCAAACGCCACAAAGCGTTCCCCAGCAATCTCTTCAGGCAAAATCTCTGCCCGGTCCGCAAATCGATGCCCAGGCGGCACAGCCAGCACCATCCGCTCCTCACGCCAGGGCAGCACTACCAGCTCAGGCCACTTCTTCGGAAAGCTGATCAAACCCAGCTCGCTTGATTCATCCAGCACACTCTCAAGCACCGACGATGGATGATGATATTCAATCTTCACCTGCGTCTGCGGATGCTTCTCGCGAAAGTTCGCGATGATCCGCACCATGTGGTTCAGGCCCACCGAATAAATCGACGAAACCTTCACAGAACCATCCAGCGGCGTTTCATCCACCTGCTGCCGAACCCGATTCTCAAGCTCCTGATAATGCGCCAGCAGCGTGCGGCAACCTTCGTAATAAACCCTTCCTGCTTCTGTGGTTGTGAGTGGTCGCTTGGATCGGTCCAGCAGCTTCGCACCCAGCCGGTTCTCAAGCTGCAATACCACCTGGCTTGCCGACGACTGCGAAACGTCGTTCTCCTTCGCCGCCCGCGAAAAACTCGCCAGCCGCACCACATCACAGAATATTTTCAAGGCTTCTAGCTGCATGACGACTCAAACCGCTTCGCCAGAACACTATTTCTAATACTGTCAGCTCAACAGTATTTGTTTATCTGATATTAGAGTGATGCATGTATCATTCTGTCAATATCCCATCGGCAGATTTCTTCAAAAAAATGTATGAAGATTTTATGTAGTTATAAGAAAAATTAATATTAGTCTTAAATATTCGAATTAATCGTCATAATGGGATGCTGATATATTGAGGGGATAACTCAATTTTCTCTTGCCCGTTTGATCATTCTGAGGGAAAGACTTCTAAAAAAAGGTTGTCAAAGGCCATGACGCTAACCACTGAATGCGTCATCAGTTCTGTTGATAAATCATCAACATACCGTTTGCAAAAGGCTCTTTATGACGCAGTTTTTTCCCGGTGCAGAAAGTCATAAAATTTTCGGGAGCAGAGCAGCCCCGAGGTCCCCTGCTCCGGGTCAAACCAGAGGTGGTTATGATTATAAAGAAACGAGCCGGGGATGAGCTTACCCGCGGCATCGACCGCGAAATAGCCAAGGACGCTGGAGATGGGGATTTCAGGAAGATCCAGCGAGCTGCAGCGTGGGTCAATCACTTCCATTCGGCCATCGGGGCTGTGTCTTGCCTCATCCTGAAGCGTGTCACTCAGTATTACCACTTCATTGAAATAGCGAGTGACTTCCTCCACAAAAGCGAGGTTAAACTGAAAGGTGGACGGGTCGAATTTGCCGGACGGGCCGGGCTGGAATCGGCCGACGATTGAGCGGACGTTGATGCCGACCGACCCGGCATGAACAGGATCCTGAAAACAGATCACATGATGGTGCCCCGACGTGTCATTGAGCTCATAGACCATCAACAGCGGCAGCTTTTGAGTATCAGGCATTTTTTCGATTCTTGTCGGTCAGTGCTCAGGGCAAGTCAATTCGATAGAGTCATTATAAGCTCAAAGGGCTTTTTGGAAATAAGGCGAACGGAATAGAAAAACGTTGACAAGCTGATTGGCTTGTTTACGGTTGATGATCGATTTTGGATTTTTTTTGGATTATGCGAGATCGACGTAACAGATGTAAAACGATCGGTGTTTCGTATGGCCGGCGGCCATACCTATGAATAGGCAGCTCCTCCGAGCCAAAAAACGGTTCCTCAAAAGCCCAACTTCAAAGCCAGCGCTTCGGGTTAGCCTGATTTCGTGGTTCAGCAGCCATAAATAGCAGACAGAAAAAATCTCCGGGTTTCTGGTTTCATTCAGTTTAGTTGTAGATGGACTATTGCTGAATTCTCTCGGCTCTTGTAAATTTACAGAAGTCAACGAATTTATATGCCCAGCCGCTTAGATGAGGAATTGACCAAGTTGGGCTTATTATTAGTTGCTAGTACCTAACAATGTACTGGGTATAACCGGAACTACTAAATACTCAGGAGAAAGCTTGAAATGAAGCCTGCAGCTTATCAAGAACGTCGTCAGCAGTTGTTGGAAAAAATAGATAAGCTACGTGAAATACGGGACGATTTAGTTACACGTGACCCGCTATTCATCAACGACTTGCCGGTGGATGTACGGCAGAAAATGCTCCTGTTAGATCGTGAGAGTGTCCGACTTAGGAACCCGGACTTGACAATCGCTTTTGTGGGTGGCTTTAGTGCAGGGAAATCTTCGTTGGTGAATGCGTTTCTAGGCCGTTACTTACTTCCAGAGTCAACTAAAGTCACAACTGCAGTTCCAACATTCGTCAGAGCTACGTCCGAGTCCGAAAGTGCCGAGCTTCACTACCTTAATGAATCCGAAACCGAGAAACTCGGTGAACTGTACCGGGCTGAAATCACTAGCTTATTTCAAATACCAGAATTCGCTACAGCTCCGTACTCTACCCTCCTAGAAAAAGTCAAGCCACTTGCTTCAGAAGGTCGAGGCCGCCGACTCGTTGACCAGTTTCAGGTGTATCACGAAGAGCGACGGGCTCGCCAAATCGATCCCCGAGGACGTATAGTCACTACTAGCATTGAGGAAGCTCAAGATAAGATTCGTAATGAAACTGAAGCTATGTTTCTCGATCGGGTAGTCATCAAAATCCGGTCGTCGCAACTTCCTGAGGATGTCTTGCTGGTTGACTTGCCTGGCATCAGTGTTCCAAACCCGCGCCATCGAGAAATTACATTCAGGTTCGTAAGAGAAGAGGCCCACGCACTTGTATTTGTACTGAATGCCACTAAGCTTTTTGACAAGGATGAAACCGAAATTGCTGAACTTTTCCGGATAGGCGAAACAAGGATTGACGAGAAGACATTCTGGGTGCTTAATCAATGGGACGCCCTTCGAAGCTCTCCCGTTCGTCAGGCCGAAACACTCTCT
>JBILGL010000139.1:0-9045 GCA_044351075.1 Isosphaeraceae bacterium
GACGGTGATTGATTGAATGCAATTTCTGTTGTTGTCAGCCGTTTTGAAATCGACCAGCTTTTTACACCGGCTGACATGCTCTGCCATGGGCCCGGGTTCATCGTAAAGGCATCAGCCCAGCGATCCTGAAGCGCCAGAATCTGTGAATCGACTGGCCCAAAAACGGAAAGGGATGTCGCCATGCTATTCTGTTCACGCGTCACTCCGCCCGACTCTCTCCAGGCCGGAAATTCCAGTATCTCCTCACTGAAACGAACCGTTTCTAAAAACACCGTCACTTCACCATAAACATTATTACGCCCAAACCAGTCGAGCTGCTTCGGACTTCTGCAGCTTACAAGACTAATCTGACCACCTGGCCGAGGAGCAAATATGGAGTTCTGAACGCGAATCCGTGGAATGGAATTATTCAGCTCAAACATCGGCGTCCAGCCCGTTGCCATCACACTCAGATGATCCATCTGAATCTGGCAGGGCCACTCTTCATTATTCTCCGGCTGATCTACCCAGACAACCGGCTCTGAACCGATTTTCGCCGAATTCGAAAGACTCAAATCCACAGGCCCTGAAGCCCTGACCATCAGCCGGGCGCCGAAAAACTGGCAAGTTTCAACTCGAGTCGGGCACCACCCAATCACTTCATCTTTTGCACTTCTCAAAATGTGTATATATGAAGCAAGATCAATGGATGAAACATTATCGCTGATAAATCCGCAATCTCTGATGAGCAGATCACACGACTGTGCCCTGACCACCTCATTTATCTCATTTCCAATCGACCCACGAATATCAAACTTAATTCCCTGAATCTGAACACGGCTCTCTCGAAACCGAAACAGTGATTTTTCCAATGTCAATTCAGGTTCGTTCTGAGCTCCATCATCTGTCATGGAGATCACTTTGATAATCGGGCTTGTTCCCGCTTGAGCCCTGAGAGTCAAATCCGTACGAAAAAGCTCTGGCAATACCCCGGCTTCAATTTCAAGAGGCTCTTCACTTGAAATGAAAATTGTCGTTCCAGGGGTCGCGGATGCAAATGCCTCACAAAGCTCTTTGGTGGATTTGACTGAAACGACCTTTGCAGCCACCAATTTCGTATCGACCACAGGCACGCCAGAATCTGTCGCATTAGCCGATTCATCGCGATGTATCGCTGCAGGCACCGGTGCAAAACTGACAATCGATGGCCCAACCTTCCCACCTTGCCATTGCTGGTTCTGACGCAGGGTCATCACCAGTCCGCCTGTTGCAATGATCAGCGCAATCACCAGTAATGTAGATAACCAGTTGAAAACTCCCGGGGCCGTACTCCAGAAGCGATTGGGCTCTGAATAATGAGTCAATCCACCATCAACCGGCATTGTTCTTTCTATT
Source organism: Isosphaeraceae bacterium (assembly GCA_044351075.1). Lineage (GTDB taxonomy): Bacteria > Planctomycetota > Planctomycetia > Isosphaerales > Isosphaeraceae > QWQI01. Next base: position 1,375 of record JBILGL010000139.1, read on the forward strand.
AAACGCAATTCATGCGCACAAATCTCGGCGGCAGGTGGCCGATCCCCAGGAAATTTGGCCATAAGCCGGGAAATCAGGTCGCACAACTGTCGCGGCACATCAGGATTCAGTAAATGCAGATCAGGTGGAGCCTGCTCCTGATGCTGCAACAGTTTCTGCACGACATTCTGACCTGGAAACGGGGGAACACCGGCCAACATGTGAAACATGGTGCAGCCAAGCGAATAAAGATCGCTTCGTATATCCACATTCCGTGGGTCGCGGGCCTGTTCCGGGCTGATGTAATCAAAAGTTCCCAGTGTCACGCCTGATTGGGTTAAATCCGCATGGCCGTGTGTTTCATATCGCCGGGCAAGCCCCAAATCAACGAGCTTCACCGTACCGTCACGCGTCACAATCAAATTCGATGGCTTCACATCACGGTGCACCACACCCCGGTGATCTGCATGGGCCAGCGCGTCGGCAATCTGAATGGACCACCGCAAAACTTTTTCAACGTCGATCTTTCCCGAATCTTCAATCCACTGCCGGATCGTTCGGCCTTCGATAAATTCAAATACAAGATAGTAATAACCGGAATCGTGCCCGATCGCATAAATCCGGGCGATATTCGGATGATCAAGCTGCGCTGCTGATTTACCCTCTTGCAGGAAACGCTGCAAGACTTCATTATCGAGCGCTGAGTCGGGCGGCAGAATTTTTAATGCGACCGTACGCTCAAGACTCAAATCACGTGCAGCATAAACCGTTGCCATGCCACCCGTTCCGATCGACGGGCCAAGCTCATAGCCGCCTAATCTGATGCCCGGTTGCGGCATCTGGGCTTGTCTCTCATGATCGCCCGAATTCGAATTGGAGCGATGCAGGGTCGATCCTTCGCGACCTTTTGAACTCCCGGGCCCTGGGGCCGATCCAAAACTCGGCGCGTGCATCACTGTCGGAGGGTCGCCCGATGACTGCAATGAGTTGCCAGCAGAAGTTTCCGGCGGAAACCCTGTCGGCTTTTGCAGATCTTTATTCTCGGGATCGACCATGAATACTCCGTCTCCTAATCCCTGGAGTTCGAATGACTTCGAACCAGAATTCGCCTGAGATAACAGAGCCGGAACCGGCTATTTTCCCGAACAGAATTTCAGGATGCTGAGCAAGAGATGTTAGTTAATTATGTAAGATTTGAACGCAATGTCAACGTCCTGACTTATTTCCGTCAGGTCATGGTCAAATTGATAAACATTTAATCATTTCCAATCAAAGCAATTGATCTGAGAAAAAAAACGTTAAAATACTCATGATATTCCGGTGGTTTCTGTCAGAATCGCCGAGATTTAGCCATTTGAGAAGCCCATTTCAGATATGTCGCAAAAAAAAGCCGTTGTTCTCCTCTCAGGCGGGCTTGATTCCACAACCACACTCGCCGAAGCCGTTGCCCTCGGTTTCGAATGCTCTGCCCTGACCATCAACTATGGCCAGAGACACCTGCACGAACTACTTGCAGCACAACGTGTTGTAGAACATTATCATCTCACCGGTCATCGCGTCCTCAATCTTGATCTCCGTCTCTTCGGCGGTAGTGCTCTAACCAGCGATATAAACGTTCCGAAAGATCGTACAGATAATGAGATAGGTCATGGCATACCCGTCACCTACGTTCCTGCCCGAAACACAATTTTCCTCAGCCTCGCACTGGCCTGGGCTGAAACACTGAACGCATTCGACATTTTTCTCGGCGTAAACTGCATGGATTACTCAGGCTACCCTGACTGCCGCCCCGAATACCTGCGTGCCTTTGAAGCCATGGCGAATCTCGCTACGGCGGCCAGTGTCGAAGGGCGTGGCCAGTTCCGCATCCATGCCCCCCTGCTGACTCTCTCCAAATCTGATATCATTCGACGGGGTATTGATTTAGGTGTTGATTTCAGCCTCACCCATTCCTGTTATGATCCCGATGAAACCGGCAACTCTTGCGGGCATTGCGACTCTTGCCATCTGAGGCTTGCTGCTTTTCAAGCTGTCGGCGTGAAAGACCCTATTGCCTATGTCTCGTAAGTAAAACCTTACGGGTGTTGATGATTCTTCAACAGCAGAGAGGAAGATTGCTCTGAAATGATCTCGCCAACAGGCCTCTCTTCGGTTAACTTCAACAGTGACGGTGTTTATGCACACGCCTGGTTTACTGGGTATGATGGTCAGGAATGACCAGCTGAGGTTACGGAAAATCTGAAAATGAACGGCCTTAACCTCGATCTCTTCTTACGAGTCATCCAAACAGATTTCGCTGCATGGGCCGTCCTTGGGCTCCTCATCCTTGGTTTGTCAATCGCGGTTTGGGCAGGCGTCGGGTCACAGAAAGCCCTTCGTAAGTGTCTTATTTTATCAATTGTTGCACATGTTTTTCTGGTCCGCTATGGCCAGCCTGCACAGTGGGCCCGCAGCGGCATGGGCCTGCTGGGCGACGATGCCCAATCATCATTTCCCGATCAACCACCGCCTCCCGCCGGCATTCGTTCGCTTGAAATCCTTGATTTACAATCACTTAACAACCTGACGGGTTCGGGTGAAAAGTCGTCCGGCACTGGTTCCGGCAACGGCTCTGGCGGTATCCGCAACGGTATTCTTCCCAATGAAATTGCCGAGGCCCTCCCCGAAATCGCTTCCGAACTCAAAAGGCCCCAGTCCCGGCCCGAAATACTTCCACCGCAAATTGCTCTGAACGATCGGTTGAAACAAGATTTACCTGACCTGCCTGAAGCACAGCTGGCCACCACGCTTCCCATTCAGGCCCCTCAGCCGGAAAATCGACCGACAGCCGACCTTACACCATCTGACACAAAAACGGAGACGACCCCACTATCTGCGCCCGCTGATGTTACGGAGCAAGAACAATCAAACAGCATTAGCCCGGCTGCAAAGCCTTCTGTAAGGGTGCCGCTTGCCCCCCTGCCCACCCCGGCCGACGTGGCACGCAGGCCAACAGGCAACCGCGCGATAAACACTGCCCCAACAGAGCCACTGACAAGAAAATCAGCCGTTGCTCGGCCTGAAGTTGCTTTACCTGCCATCGATATTGCTTCAACACTCTTGCCAGCACCTTCCAATCGACCTGTTCCAGAATCCAGGCCGACAAATTCGAATACCAAACCGCCATTGTCAGGCCTGGTAATTGCCCCGCCGGGCCCGGCAGAAGATCTCGCCCCGCCAGTACCTGCACTCGAGCGTCAACCGTCTGAAAACGCCAAATCTCTCGGCCCAGGCTCGGTAGCAATGACTACACGCTCAAATCCAATAAATACATTACCTGATCAAGACTTACGCTCACGAATCAGACGCACGCCGACACCTAAAGAAAAACTGGAAGTTGCAGCCAACACGCCAAAGCCGAAATCAGCCATCGAATTGCCTAAACCAAACCTTGCCGAACTCGGCGGCCCATCGCTGCTTAGTGATCGCCGCAATCGTCCATCTAATCGCGTAATGGCTGATGTACCATTAGTTTATCGCTCGCGTCTCGACCCCGATCGCGCCCGCCTGGCCATCAAGGCTGGTGCCTCAGCCGAAAGCGAAAAGGCTGTGGAAATGGCGCTTGAATGGCTTAGTAAACATCAAGACTCTGATGGCCGATGGGATGGCGGCGTCGCGAAATATCGCGATGGCTCAGTCGCCCCTGAAGAAGACAGCTTCACTGTGCATTGCCCGCCGGGCGATATCTGCTTTGGCGAATGCTATTACTGGGAGGCCGATACCGCCCTGACAGGCCTCTCGCTTCTCGCTTATCTTGGTGCTGGCTATACACATACAGAAGGCAAACATGCCGACACGGTGGCCCGTGGGCTGGATTATCTGATCCGGAGCCAGAAGCCCGATGGCGACCTACGCGGCCGAAGCGTGGCGGTTGGTATGTATTGTCATGCCATGGCGTCGCTTGCGCTTTGTGAAGCTTTTGCCCTGACCGGCGATGAGCGGCTTAAGACGCCCGTCACCAATGCAATTGATTTTCTCGTAAAAGCCCAGGCCGAAAATGGTGCGGCCTGGCGATATGAACCTCGTGCCCCGGTTGGTGATACAAGCATTCTCGGCTGGGTTGTGCTGGCCCTTCGTTCCGGTCGGTCGCTTGGTATGAACGTGCCGCAAAAATCCATCACCGGGATTCAGGCCTGGCTTGATGCCGTCAGCGAAGGTAAAAGTGGAGGCCTGGCGAAATATCAGCCATGGAAGGAAGTCACGCCAACCATGACCGCCGAAGCCTGGCTTTGCCGCTGGTTTCTTAACCTCGACCCAGGCGTCAAGCGCAGTCAGGAAGCCGCCAATTATCTGCTTGAACACGGCCCGGACCGAGACCCGTATAACCTCTATTACTGGTATTACGGCACGTTATCCATGTATCAGCAGGGTGGCCAGGACTGGGAAAAATGGAATAGCCTGGTGCGTGATCGCATCGTCCAGAAACAGCAGACCAAAGGCCACAAGCTCGGTAGTTGGGACCCCGACGACAGCCAATGGGGCACCTATGGCGGCCGAGTATATTGCACCGCTCTGGCCACGCTCACTCTTGAAGTCTATTACCGCTTCCTTCGCCTCTACGAAGAGCCAAAATCTGGCTTCGAACTACGAAAAAGCCAATAATATCGCCATTTAGCCCGAAAATCTTTCGCTGTCGCCACAGTTTATCCGGCCTTCCTTTTTCCTACAGCTTGACAGTTTTTCTTTGAATCCATTAAATAACGGTGCAGCATCGATCTTCTTGATGGATCTCCGCCGTTCTGCTTCCATCTTGATCTCTCCGCACCAGCGAACAGCAACAGAGCACTCAAAACCGCCTGAAACGCTTTGGGTGGCTTGAGTCTTGCGGCGGATTGTTCCACACATGCCCTGCGCAATGGAGGCCTGGCGATGAGTCTGACTGGTCAACAACTGCTGGAAAAACTGGCGAGCCAGAACCCTTTGCCAGATCACGCCCGAAGCACTTGGACCGGAACTTTCGCTGATTACCTTGAAATCGTCACGGCACAGCCTCGCGTCACACGCAATGCCCACCAGCGCATCTACGACATGATCGTTTCCCACGGATGTGAGGAGCGTATCATTCATCGTGAAAAAATCACCAGATATCATTTCTTTGACGATCCCATCGGCGGCGGTCAGGATGCCGTTTTTGGCCTCGAAAAGACACTCGCCAGCCTCGTACAAATTCTCGAATCAGCTGCCCGCGGCTACGGCACCGAACGACGTGTCTTGCTGCTGCATGGGCCTGTGGGATCAGCCAAAAGTACAATCGTAAGACTATTGAAACGTGGCCTGGAACATTACAGCCGAACCGAAGCAGGTGCCCTCTACACCTTCAGCTGGAAAGAATATCAGCCGGATGGCTCGTTCACACTGGCCCCCTGCCCCATGCACGAAGAGCCACTGAAACTGATCCCGACCGAGCTTCGCTCTGCGTTTCTTTGTGAACTGAATAGCCAATCAGCCGATCAGTCATTTCAAATCAACATCAAAGGCGATCCCGACCCCTATTGTCGATTTCAATTCCGTGAACGCCTGGCAAAATATAATGGCGACTGGTCGAGAGTGCTTGAGGATGTCGTCATTCGGCGTCTATTTCTGTCAGAAGCTGACCGCGTTGGCATTGGCACCTTTCAGCCCAAGGACGAAAAGAATCAGGACGCCACGGAATTGACAGGCGATATCAACTATCGCAAAATCGCCGAATACGGCAGCGAATCAGACCCCCGGGCATTTAATTTCGATGGTGAATTTAATATTGCCAACCGTGGCCTGATTGAATTTGTTGAAGTATTAAAACTCGATGTTGCATTTCTTTACGACTTGCTTGGAGCCAGCCAGGAACAACGAATCAAGCCCAAGAAATTCGCTCAGACAGATATCGATGAAGTCATTATTGGCCATACCAACGAGCCGGAATACCGAAAATTGCAGAATAACGAATTTATGGAAGCCCTGCGCGACCGAACCGTCAAAATTGACGTGCCTTACGTCACACGATTATCTGATGAATTAAAAATTTATGAAAAGGATTACAATTCCAGAAGAGTGCGTAAGTACATTGCGCCACATACGCTGGAAATGGCGGCCATGTGGGCCATTTTAACTCGTCTGGAAACACCTCGTAACGCCAGTCTCACAACCCTCCAGAAAATGAAATTGTATAATGGAAAGATAATGCCCGGCTTTACGGAGGACAATGTGCGTGAACTTCAGGACGAAGCCAGACGAGAAGGCATGATCGGCATTAGTCCACGTTATGTTCAGGACAAAATTTCAAACGCCCTTGTAGCCTATTCCGATGAGCCAAATGTTAATCCGTTCATGGTGCTCAATGAGCTTGAATCAGGCCTTCGGCATCATTCGCTTTTAAGCAGTGAAGAGCTCAAAACGCAATATCGTCAGATGCTGACAGTCGTCAAGGAAGAATATGATGAAATCGTTAAAAATGAAGTGCAGCGAGCCATTGCAGCCGACGAAGAAGCCCTCAGCCGAATGTGTGCCAATTATATTGAAAACATTAAGGCTTACACCCAGAAACAGAAAATCCGCAATAAATTCACAGGTCAGCCCGATGACCCTGATGAACGGATGATGCGATCGGTCGAAGAGAAAATTGAAATTGCTGAAAGCCGCAAGGATGATTTTCGCCGTGAGATCATGAATTATATTGGGGCGTTGGCAATCGATGGCAAGAAATTTGATTATCGTACCAACGAGAGACTTCAACGAGCCCTTGAATTGAAACTCTTTCAGGATCAGAAAGATTCAATCAGGCTTTCTGGCGTCATTTCCGATGCACTCGATAAGGAGAGTCAGGAAAAGATTGAAATCGTTAAAACACGCCTCATGCGGTATTATGGCTATGACGAAGCATCGGCCAACGATGTTTTGCATTATGTCGCCAGTATTTTCGCCCGTGGTGAATTGAAACAACATCGCAGCGGATAACAAGAGGATTTGTTGTTGAATTGCAGTCTTTCCATCAACAAAAACAAGGTATCATTGAACAATGGCCCGGCAGATCGAACGCGACCTTCATCGATTTCGCCAGATTGTTCGTGGCCGAATTCGGCAGGAACTGAAAAAATATATTACTCAGGAAGAGATGATTGGCCGCCCCGGTGGTGAATTTGTATCTGTGCCAATACCTCAAATTGAAATTCCAAATTTTCGCTTTGGTTCGCGCCAATCGGGCGGCGTTGGTGCGGGAAATGGTGAAACGATCGCACAAGGACCAAACCCTAATGGCACAGGCCGGGCCGGCGATTCACCAGGCGTTCATATCATGGAAGTGGAAATTGCGCTCGACGAACTTGCTGATCTCTTCGGCGAAGAATTGCAACTGCCACGCATTGAGCCCAAAGGTGCCGATAAAATTCAAGAATTAAAAGATATATACAATAACATTCGTTCAACTGGCCCGGAAAGCCTTCGCCATTTCCGAAAGACCTATCGGCAGGCTCTCAAGCGACAATTAGCCGGCGGCGATTATAATGCAATGGATCCGCGCGTTGTGCCCATTCGCGAAGATCTCCGGTATCGATCATGGACAAGCCTGCCCAGCCCTCGCTCTGCGGCCGTCATTATTTACATGATGGATGTTTCCGGCTCGATGACCGACGAACACAAGGCAATCCTGCGGCAGCAAGCCTTCTGGATCGACCTCTG
>JBILGL010000649.1:0-2623 GCA_044351075.1 Isosphaeraceae bacterium
CGTCGGCGACGTCTTTGAGACCTTCAACAAGCACCCGATGGATGTGAAGATGCGGGTGGAAAAAGAGCGTTGAAAAGAATTTGAATCTGTACCAAGCCTGCAGCTTATTGACTTAATGGTCAATCGCAGCACTGCGCGGGTATGAGCCAAGCACATCCAGCCGCTCAGACTTTGCTTTCATATTGGCAATCGCCTTTGCAACGTCAGGCTCAGAACTATGGCCTTCAATATCAAGGAAAAAGAGATAAGCCGGGTTGTCGGCATCGGGCGATGGCCGCTCGGCCACCGGGAACGACTCAATCCATGTCATATTTCGCCCGGCTTGCAGCAGCGGCTGCGTCACAGCTTCGTGCAATGCCCCTGACTTGTTCGGCAGGCGAATCATGAGCGTGGTTTTGTCCTTGCCGGTCGCTTTGTCGCAGGTGGGTGCCAGCACGGCAAACCGCGTCACATTATGCGGATGATCTTCAATATCAGCCGCCAGAATATCAAGCCGATAGGCATCAGCAGCCGGGCGGCCTGCAATGGCGGCCGCAGCCGGCTCAGCCTGGGCACGTTCGGCCGCGGCGGCGGTAGAAGTGGTTTCAATCAGTTCTGCATGAGGAAGATTCTTGGCCAGCCAATGGCGGCACTGCGAAAGGGCCTGCACACGGCTATAAATGCGCCGAACCTGACCACGCTCGCACCGGCCCAGCAGGCAATGCCGCACGCGTAAGCGTACCTCAGCCCTGATGCGTACATTAGGCAGACGCACAAACATGTCGAGCGTATCTGCGATGCGGCCATCGGTTGAATTTTCGAGCGGCACGATACCGAAATGGCATCGGCCGTAGTGCACTTCCTCAAAAACGGCGGCAATCGAGCCGACGGAGACGTGCTCAACCGAATTGCCAAACTTGGCAATGGCAGCCATGTGGCTATAGCTGTGCTTTGGCCCCAGGCTGGCAACGCGAATGGCCTGCTGAGTGGCCCGAGAGCCCGACATCAGTTCGCGAAAGATCAGGCGAATGCTTTCATCCGGCAACGGCCCCTGGCTCAGGGCAGCCGCCCGGGCCAGCACTTCTTCCTCGCGGGCCGGCGACCAGACTTCCAGATTATTTGCCGCCTTGTACTGACCAATCCGAACGGCGATGCCTGCACGTTCATTGAGCATCTGAACAACGCTGTTAAGCGTGCCGGCGAGAGTTTCGTCAAGGGCGTCGATCCGCTTGCGCAGTTCCGCGAGATTTTCGGGCTGAAGTGGCTGATTCTGGGCGTCGTCGGTCATGGCTGGTCGTCATGTATTTCGGTTTTGGTGAGTCAGAACCTATTATAGTGTGGGTGCCTGTATGTCGCGATAGCTTCGGTCGCAAAACTTCGCCACAATCGGGCGGTAACTGGACTTGATCGCGAAAATCTGGACTCAACGACTTTGAGCTCGCTAAAGTCTGATGCCCCTATGAATCTCCGTCGCAAATCGACTCTCATCCTGCTGGAAGACCAGGGAAGCCATTTCGCTTTTGACTCCTTAACAAATGATCTGCAAAGGCTTAATGAAATTCCTGTCATGGTGCTTGCCGCTGCCGACGGCACTCGCACAGCCGATGAAATCATCAAAGAGATTTTGCCATCAATTGGCCTGAAGAATGCCGAAAAGGCCCGCAGGTGGATCGAAAAGGCCATCGATTCCGGCACGCTCGTGGAAAATGCCACAGATGAACCGCCGCCAGTTCATTCTGCAACAGATTTAGACGAACTCGCTGCCCGCCTGAAGTCAGCGGACAAAGTGCGCCTTGCCTATCTTGTGCAGAAAAAAGCGGCGATGCTGGCACCCGACGAGCCGATGATTGCCTATCGTCTGGCCGAGCTGGCGCATATCATGGGCCTGAGAAACGAAGCCAGAACGGCTTACGAATTTTATTTCAGGCATTTTCCAGGCGACCACGAAACGGCCCTGATTCTCTCGGCCCTGCGCGACGAGCCACCGCCCGAGCGTGCGCCTGACGAATTCCTGACATTTGTCTATCGCCGTTTTTCCGGTTTTTACGAAGAAACAATGTGCGATGATCTCAAATACCATGCGCCCGAGCATCTTCTGGCCGCAATCCGAAAAGCATCCGGCAGTTGCAAAGATCTTGTCTCGCTCGACCTCGGCTGTGGCACCGGCCTTTTTGGCATGAAGCTCCGCCCCTGTTGCCGGCGGCTCGTGGGTGTTGATATTTCGCCGGAAATGCTCAAAATTGCAGAATCAAGACAGGTCTATGACAGTTTAGCAGAAGCGGAAATTAATCGCTGGCTTGATCAGACGCCAGTTGAACAATATGACCTGATCACTCTCTGCGATACGCTAATCTACTTTGGCAACCTTGAGCCAGTTTTCAAGCGGTCTCTGCCACACCTCAAGCCCTCTGGGCTTTTAGCCTTTACACTCGAAAAAGGCGAGATTTCGCCCTTTCGCCTCAGCGACTCAGGCCGATTTCAGCATCACAAGAACCACGTCAGAGACACAGCGAAATCTGTCGGTCTTGAGGTGGTGGAACGATCGGAAAAGGTGCTGCGGCTGGAATATGGTACAGAAGTCGTTGGCCTGGTGACCGTTCTACGAAAAAAAGGCGAATAGTTAAACTCCGTTCATTCATAAAAC
>JBILGL010000650.1:0-2619 GCA_044351075.1 Isosphaeraceae bacterium
CCAACCACCACAAAGCTGCCCATAAAGGCATCGTCGATCGGTCCCTGAAGCGCAGGCCGTTTACGCACAGACCGGCTGAACTCAGCTTCCGCGGCACCGGTCAGCATCTGCCACTGACCATTTTTCTTCACAAAAACGTGACGACCGGCCGGTGACTGAAATGATTGCTCGCCAATCAGAATTGTCTCAACCCCTGCAAGATGCTGCCGAAACGCCGAGACATTTTCAAGCCGGCTGAAAATTGCAGTTTTATGATCATCAGACAATTTCGCCTGCACCCATGCCTTTTCAAATTGACGCTCAAGTCCTTCGAGTGTAACCCACCCAAGCTCATTGTATCTGAGCGTGTAAGAAACCTGGTCAATTGATTTCAGGTTGCGGCCGCCATTGCCGTCAGCCACTTTTTTCACAAAACTGTCCATCACCAATCGGCTGGCCTGATCGATCTTATGACCCATTTTGGCACCAGTCACTTGGATAAAATTCATTCCATCGACATGTGTAATCAACCCATCCTTCCGAATTTTATAGCCTTCCTTCACCAACTGATCGACAACATTCAGAGAGGACCTGATCTGCGGATCTTCTTCGCCACCGTAACCAATAAAAGGCAAGGCAGTAGCATTTCGAGCCACTTCATAGGCGTCGTAGATGTGCAGCAGTTTATCGACCCATGGCGAAATCTCTTTCAGCTTCGCATAATTTCGCGTTTCATTAAAGCCTGCGCCGGCTTCGGCCGTTCGCCAACGAAACGGGTGATGCAGCCCCAGATGCCATGCCCCAGCCCCACCCATCGAAAAACCCTGCAAATCAATTTTTGAAGCATCAATCGGCAGCCTCCCCATGGCCTGACCAATCGCTTCAAAAACATCGGCCTCGCCTGCCCAGCGATACGCATTATTTGTGCGGCCATATACATGCAAAACAAAGCGATTGAGCCCATTTTCCAACTCACTTTTGGGATATAGCTTGCCTTCATGTGCATCAATAAATGAAATTTCATTAAGCGTCTGGTTCCGCCCATGAAGCACCACAAGCAATGCGCCAGGGCGAGAAAGATCAGCCTGCGGTGGAAGATAAAGTGCAAAAGGCTGCACGGATCCATCAACTTCGGAAATATAACCCAGTGCCGTGCCGACGCCTTTTTTCAGATCGACCAGTTTCTGAATGGATTTGGACCGATTTCGCGTCATTTCAATCGTTTTATCTGCCATCGCGATAAATTTTGGAGTGTAGAACTCTCGATACTGCATGATCCATCGCAGCGCCTTCCGGCCGATCTCTGCATCCGCCCAGCCCGGCGGATAGGCCCCCTTTTTGGCCTCAACAGGTGAATGTACTCGCCCAAAAGCAGCATCAAGCTCAGTCAGAGCATTCTCAAAACGTTTCAGATCCTCAGCCTTGATTTCCACCGATTTAGCCGGTTGAAATTGCGGTGCCTGCGCCATGATCACGCCGGTTGAAATGAAAATACAACTGATGCCAGACATAATCTGTATCAGAAATCGCTGATTCATCGGTTTTATCCTTACATTAAGACAGTTAGTATCAGTTTTTCAATCGTACAGCGATCATATCAATCGTTACGCCACGCCCTTCACCTGGAATGACATTCGTCACACCAGCCTTGGAAGCAGTTGGGGGACGTTTCGGGTCGTAAATCGTCGGCCTGATTGTATCAAGACTTTTATTTGCATCAGGATTTGATACATAATAAGTCGCCTTGGTCAGATGATTGAAATCAGTCTTTGTTTCGTTTAATACAGCACGAAGCTGATCAAAGATCGGCTTCGCCTGGCTTATTTCAGCGGTCATGGCAGATGCTGTGATGCCACTGGTGTAAATGGTGTCAAATTGCCCGGCTGCAATTGCCGTTCGGCTGTAAACTGGCGAGGTGGTCATGCCAGGTGGGGTAAGATAGCGAAGCCCCTCGGGCGTCTTTTCGCCAACTGCCGCCACCATTTCAATTTCAATCGGCAGGGGCATCGTCCACTGCACAAGTACCAGCGGCGGTGCATTGCCGCCGAAATAATCCGCCACTGTTTTTCGTACAATTGAAGATTCATCCGTATTTTTATAAAAAGCCTTGATCAGAACCACTTTTGACTTGTCAGAACCCAGAAATTCCAGCGTTCTTTCAAGGCTTTCAAGCGTCGCCCTGGTCGCGCCGGCCGTGCTTCCATCAGCTTTCTCCGCCTGACCGGCAATGTCAATTCGCCCCCCCGCTGGGAGCAAAGCCGAACGGCCACCAGATGAATTTACTCCTGCCGCAATTGCAATTGCATCAAATGCAACTTTCACTCCTTTATTCTCAATGACAGACTCGACAAGCGTTAATGCTGGCCGTTTTTCAACATGAGGAAATGCAATCTGCAATGATTCCATCAATTCCCGGGCATTCACACCTGGCGCCACAGCCACATGCAGCCTGAGGATCGAATCAAGCCCACCTGTCAGGTCTTTTAACTGCTTCAGCCCATTTTCCACCTGCTGCCTGAGCCCACCATCAGCCATCGGAAATATCTGAGTCGTGTGAATAATATTTGCACCCGCAGGAGCCACACGATAAGCAGCAAAGCCATGTGCCTGATCGGGCGGCAGGGCCGTAAGGTATATGGC
>JBILGL010000651.1:0-2616 GCA_044351075.1 Isosphaeraceae bacterium
GGTTGTCGCCGAAAAATTCTATGGCTTCACCGGCCCCGAGCGATTTGGCGATGCCGCAACCGCTCTGAAAACCGAACTTGCCGCCCGCGAAATTGCCTTCGCCTGAGCTTTTGCACTTGAAGTTTCCGGCCGAATGCAATCAATTCCTCAGTAAATAGACCGATCCTTACCTCGCTAGATACCCAGTCATTGGAGAAAAACTCAGATGTCCGACAGAAGTATTAATCGTCGTCACCTGGGCAGGCTTGGGCTTGCCGCCGCTGTTTCACCAGTCCTTGGCTCAATTGCTGTTGCCGATGAATCCGGCAAGCCGGCTGCCGGCAAGATTGGCGATTTCAAGATTTCGCTGGCCCAGTGGTCGCTGCACAAGCGACTTTTTGCCGACCGCTCGAAAACAACTGAGATGAATCTCGATTTTCCCAAGATGGCGAAAGTCGAATTCGGTATCGATGGCGTGGAATACGTCAACCAGTTTTTCAAGGATAAAGCCCGCGACGAGGCTTATTTGAAAGAGCTGAACAAGCGAGCGGCCGATCATGGTGTGACGAATGTCCTGATCATGATCGACGGCGAAGGCGATCTTTCAGTGGAAGATGCCACCAAGCGTAACAAAGCGGTGGAAAACCACATGAAGTGGGTGGATGCCGCGGCTGCACTCGGCTGCCACGCCATTCGCATTAACACTGGCAGCAATTATTCGCCGACCAAAACGCAACCAGCCGCCGAAGCCTGCCGCAAGCTGGCCGATTATGGCGAAAAGCACAAAATTGAAATTATCTGCGAAAACCACGGCGGACCATCCTCTGACCCCGATAGCCTGATCGCCCTGATCAAGGCTGTAGGCAGTAAGAATTTCGGCACTCTGCCTGATTTTGGCAATTTCCCACGCGACAAGTCGTTCAAGCACACCATCGACATTTATAAGGCCATTGCCCGGCTCATGCCTTACGCTAAGGGTGTTTCGGCGAAGTCTTATAACTTCAACGCCGCAGGCGATGAAAGCGATATGGACTTTGGCCGGATCCTCAAAATCGTTTCCGACGCAGGCTACCGCAGCTGGGTTGGAATCGAATATGAAGGCTCAAAACTTGGCGAGCCGGAAGGCATTGTGGCCACCAAAAAGCTGCTCGAAAAGCTTCGTGGATCAGAATATAAAGCCTGATCTGCCCACTTATCTGAATCAATTGACAATCATAAGGGCATTCATGCAGAATGCCCTTTTCCACGTATCATCCAGCATGGCCTCTGCCATGAGCAAATGATATGTTATATTTGTGCATTCACCTGCCGCTCAATCCTGCAAATTTCTTCGATGGAGAAGCCCGAGATGCCAACTGATCGTCGCCGATTCCTGAGGCATTCGACACTTGCCGGAATGGCTCTGGGCGCAGATCTGGTCAGTTTTTCGCCGGCTGATGCGCAACAGTCAGCAGCAGGAAAATCGGCGGGCTTGATCGTGCGTTCGCGTCGGCCGCTTGATCTGGAAACGCCTGTTGACCGACTTGATTCAGAAATCACCCCGAACGAATGGTTTTTTGTCCGTAATCACTTCGGCGAGCCTGCCGTCAACGTCAAAGGCTGGTCTGTGACATTTGACGGTCTCTTTTCTGCCGATAAAAAGCTCAATCTCAGCGAAATATTCAGCCGATTTGAGCGAGTCGAACGACCCGCCGTGGCGATGTGTGCCGGTAATGGCCGTGCCCTTTTCAAGCCGACCGTCCCGGGATTGATGTGGGAACGTGGGGCCGTGGGCCAGGCGGTCTGGGGCGGCATTCGCCTTGCAGACCTGATCGGGTCAATCGGCCTGAAGGCCGAAGCAAAACACCTGATTTTTGAGACGGGCGACACACCGCCGACTGATAAAGCGCCGCCCTACACCCGCAGCCTTCCTCTCGAACGGCTAATGCAAAGCGACATTATTCTGGCCAACCGGATGAATGGTGAGCCGCTACCCCTTCTGCACGGCGGGCCGTTGCGGCTGGTGGTACCGACATGGACGGCGAACCATTGGGTGAAGTGGATCAGGCGAATCACAGCCTCAGCCACCGAATCTCCTGCTTTTTTTCAGCAGACCGGCTATAAATTCCCGACAGAAAAATTGCCGCCAGAGGTCGCCCCCAAGCCTGAGCAGCTCAAAAGCGTGACACAGCTTTTCGTCAAGTCGCAGATCACTTCCCACCTGAGTGGGGCAAGCGTTCCAACAGGAACAGTCACTGTGCGAGGCCTGGCCTGGACGGGGGCCGGGACGATCGCAAAAGTCGAAATTCGAACCGGGGCCGATGGCCCCTGGCAGATGGCGAAAATCACATCAAAAAAATTGATGGAAGGGGCCTGGGTGCGTTGGGAGGCGACGATTGATCTGCCAGAAAAGGGCATGTATCAGTTGGCGTCGCGGGCGACCGATTCAGTCGGTAATACACAGCCTGATGAGGCTTTCTGGAACCGCAGCGGCTACCTCTATAATGCGATTGATCCAATTAAAATTCAGGTGGGCTGATAAATGAAAAACAGTCGAATTGCATTAATGCTGGTGGGTCTGGGTTTCATTTCAGCCGGGGCGATTTGGAAGGTGAATGCAGCCAATCAGGCACCATCGGCACCACCTGCAATACAGTC
>JBILGL010000652.1:0-2612 GCA_044351075.1 Isosphaeraceae bacterium
TTATTTCCAACAAACCGATCGTGGTCTGAAAGAAGAGCCTGCCATGCGGGAAGATTTAATATCAAATAGCCATCAGGCCTGACCATCCGGCAGAGTTCATGCACTGCCATCTCGAGAGTTTCGCCCGCAAAAAGTCCGATGACGTCGTGGGATGAGACAATATCAAAACTATCGCTGGCAAAAGGCGATCGCAATAAGTCGCCCCTGACAAGTCTCTCCAGCTTTCGCGATTTTAATTCGTCAAATGCAAAACCAGAGGGCTCCATGCCAATCATTTCAGGAGCGGTCTCGAGCACTTTTTCAAGGAAGCCGCCAGTGCCGCAGCCAGCGTCAAGCAGCTTTGCATCCACCTTGCCAGTCAGGCATATTCTGGTTGTATCAATTCCCAGTTCGTGAAGCGCCACATACCACCAATGGGCATCTTCACATTCACGCATCACCCCATATTCTGAAGCGTGCATCGCTCTCTCCGCAGCACGTTGGCTGTGGCTTCAATCACCATCTGCACCTGATCGTCGGACATTTCAGGATAGAGTGGCAGAGAAACAACCTGTCGGCATGATTCTTCGGTATGTTTCAGGCTGATGCCCTGATGACACCTGTCCTGAAATGCCGGCTGATGATGAATCGGTCGGGGATAGTGTACACCTGTCTGCACACCATTTTCGGCCATCGCTGCCCGAAATGCATCCCGATTCTCAACCCTGATCACATAAAGATGATAGACGTGCGACTGTGGATCAAAATCAAGTTGCATTTCCCTCAGCAGACCCATCGCCAGGAATGCCTGATTATATTGGTCGGCAATCCGCCTTCGTCGATCAATCCACTGATTTAAGAATTGCAGTTTCACGCTGAGCATTGCCGCCTGAATTTCATCAAGCCGTGAATTGATACCAATCTCGCGATTGTCATAGCGATCAATTTCGCCATAATTTCTCAGCATCTTCAGCCGATTTGCAATCACCTTATCGTTTGTGACCACAATACCTGCATCACCGGCCGCACCGAGATTTTTTGTCGGATAGAGGCTGAAACAGCCGAGATCTCCAATGGCTGCGGAAAAATCACCACCAAAGCTGGCGCCGTGGGCCTGGGCAGCATCCACAATCACTTTCATTTCATTTTCGCGGGCGATTTCGCGAATTGATTGCATTTCTGCCAGCCGCCCATAAAGATGAACCGGCACAATTGCCCGGGCCCGGTGGCGTTGCTCGCTCGTCTGAAGATATTCACGAATGGATTCAGGATCGATGTTATAAGTGTCAGGGTCAATGTCGATCAGCACAGGGCGTGCACCGCTGGCCAGAATGGCGCAGATTGTCGGGGCCGAGACATTGGCCACGGTCAGTACATCGTCGCCCGGGCCAATTCCCTGCGCCCTTAGAGCCAGCTCAATGGCATCTGTACCGGAACTGACACCAACAGCATAGGGATAATTGACGTATCCGGCAAACTGGTTTTCAAAATTCGCCAGTTCGGGACCCAGAATGTAATGGCCGCTTCGAAGCACGCGGAGAGCTGCATTTTCAAGCTCGGCCTGTATTGATTGAAATTGAAATCGCAAGTCCAGAAATGGAACAGAGGTTGCTACGCTCACCAGTAATGCTCCTTATGCTGCCTGTAAAAGGAGATTGTTTTCTCGAGACCTGCATGAAGTGAAGTTGTCGGTTTCCAGCCTGTCAGCTGCTTGATTCGTGTGATGTCAGAAATGAAATCGCCGGGCTCCTGCGCGGCACGTTCCGGCGAAAATGGAGTGAATTGCCATTGACCCGTGCCGGCAACTTCTACAATCGTTTCAGCCAGTTCGCGAAACGAGCTGCCCTGATCGTTACCCACGTTTAATACCTGACCATAGGCGGCTTCGCAGGCCGCTGCGGCCAGCATGGCCTCAACAGTATCTGACACGTGGAGGAAGTCGCGGATAATCCGGCCATCACCAAAGACCGAAATGCATTTGTCATCCATCGCCAACCTGACAAACCAGTTAGCCACGCCGTAGCGATTGTGTTTCATCTGCGAGCGTTCGCCATAGATATTTGTCAGGCGAAGAGTCACAGATCGAACGCCATCATTCTGGTGATAAATTTTGAAAAGCTGCTGGGCCGCCATGCTGGAAAGCTCATAAACCCCGCGCGGGTTTAAGGGCTGGTCTTCAGAAACGGGTAGTTTAATCGCAGAGCCGTATTCGCCGCGGGTGCCGCTGTAAATCAGGCGGGCGTCGCGATTGTATTTACGGCAATTGTCAAGCAGGTTGGTGGTGCCTCTGATATTGATTTCAATGTCGGGAAACGGGTTCTGGCGGCTGAGGATATGATCATTCTGACTGGCCAGATGAAAAATATAATCCTTGCCTTTAATCAGATATTTCAGGCTCTGGTCGTCGCGGACGTCGCTGAAATTGACATCAACCTGGTCTTTGATCGGCTCAATGTTAAAGAGATTGCCGCCGTGGTCTTCCAGCATCGAATCAAGCAGGGTAACGCGAGCCCCAAGACCGACCAGGCGTGCTGCCAGATTGCTGCCAATAAAGCCCAGACCGCCGGTGATCAGCACTTCTTTGTTGCGAAAAACGTCGGTGAATTGCATTTCGTGATCGAAAGGTGTCATGA
>JBILGL010000653.1:0-2611 GCA_044351075.1 Isosphaeraceae bacterium
GGCCAGAGCATTAATCCGGCAATTGATATGAGATGCACTGCGGTATCTGGATATGCAATTGCCTGCCGCGACAGGTCAGATAGAGCAAGTGCTGCTGGGGGAAAAATACTGCCCCACATCACCCAGCAAGGCATTTGTAAGACGATCGCCAGAACAGGCCCGGCTGTGGCCCAGATGTTTTTAACGCGGACGAGCCCAATGATTGCAAAGGCGGCGGCGTAAACGATGCACGGCGGCTTGGCATTGGCCGCCATTGCCAGCGGCAACCCACTCAGAAGAAAGACGTTTCGAGCCTTTGTCAGCCTGCCGGAAGACAGAGCATCATTCGCGATCAGCCAGCAATAAAGAAACAGGAGAATATTAACAAGTGTATAAGTTTCAGCCATAACGCAGAATGAAGTGATCGCCATATGCGGCATGACCAGCAGTGTCAGCATGTGAACACCACTTGATTTGATGCCCATCCGACGCCCGATCAGAAACCAGATTCCTGCCGCAGCAATCATGCAAAATGTGCTGAAGAGGCGAAACGGCTCAATTTCACGGCCGGCAATTTCCATCCAGAGTTTCAGAGAAATGTAATAGCTTGGGCCGATCGTGCTGACGGCCTTCATTGAGCCCTGAATCGGCTTGAGATAACCGGACTGGGCGTATTCGCTTGCAAGCGGAATATAAAACGGCTCATCAATTAATTCCGCATGATCAAGCATTCCCAACGCAGCAAGCATCAGAAAAAAGATGGCTGCTAAATAAAATGGCCAGGCTGCCGGGCGTGCTTCAGCCAGATTGAATATGGCTCTCAAAGGGCGGCTCTCAGCTATTTTCAATTTCAATCCTCATTTGTTCAACCAGTGCCCAAATCTCAGGCCACTTTCATGCTGTTGATGATCATCTCATATACTAGCACATTAATCAGATGATAAGCTCAACTCCGACCGAAACTGATGACAAATCGCAACAGTTGATTGGAATTTCAAATGCCTTAGTCGCCATATACTATTCCTGTATCATTTGAGTTAATTATTTTCATCCGGCTTTGAAAATTCAGAATAAAGCTATGTTAAATTAATGATCCACGTCGCAGATTACAATTCGAATTGAAATGATGTGAATGAAAGATCAAAGCGAAGCCTTACGCGACTGAGCCTTTCGGTTCGGATCCCACCGGCTGATGTCGTAATCACACACTCCCGTTTCGCAGAGATCCGCTACAATCCGCCCAACAAGCGGACCAAACTTGAATCCATGCCCGCTGCATGGCGAAGCTAGAATCACTCGCGGATGACGAGCCAGCGGCCCCACCCGAAAATCTTCGTCGGGTGTCATCGTATAAAGGCAACTCATTTTCCCAATCGGGTCGGCTTCTGCCCAACGGGGGATGAATCTCTGTAAGAATGATGTGACTGGTTCGAAATCAGCAGAGGAAACATCCCGGCTGACTCGGTCAGGGTCGCATTTCGGGCCACCATGACGCGCCACTTTCACCCCCAGGTCGCTCATTGCCGGCAAGCTGTAGAAAAGATCCATCTCTTCGTCATCGCCCTTGTAAATCAGCACCGGCCAACGCCCCGGTCGAAAATCATCGAGCCCCTCAGGCTTTAAATGAAAGACACTCTGTCGCGTCACTTCCAGACTCTTCGCCTCTTTCGGTAACAATTTTTTCACCCATCCACCCGCCGCTACCACCACTTGTTGGGCCTCGATTCGCTCGCCACCCTGGCCGATCACCACCGGAAACTCGCCATCCATCTCAACCGACTGCACTTCATACTGCTCTCTCACCTCAAAAAGCCCACCTGCCAGTTTCGAGGCCAATTTCACCAGCAACCCAGGCACCCGATCTGCCATCAGCACGCCCGCTGATGGCTCATAAATCGTTTTAAAGCCAGCCGGTAATTGCAGTGCAGGATAGTTCCTGCGTACTTCCGCCGGCGTGAGTGTGCGACAGGGCACTGAAAGCTCTTTGAGATTTGAGGCAATCTGCGACACATAGTCGGAATCTGCCGGGCCAAAACTCAGGCCGCCTGTGCGTATGTAAAGCTGTGTGCCCGTTTCAGCCTCCAGCTTTGACCAGGCTGAAAATGCATCGGCCATTAATTCTGCATAAAAAATTTCGGAATAACTGTATCGAATGATCCTTGACTCGCCATGCGAACTGCCACGATCATGACCGATCTGAAACTGTTCCAATAAAAGAACTTGCGATCCTCTTGACGCAAGTGCACAGGCCGTTGATGCTCCGACTATGCCTGCACCGATTACCACCGTTGGACGACGTAAAGCCTGCGTTTTCAGCCTCGCCATGGTGGCTCCAACCCTTAACTCTGAAGTGCAAAACCAGTTGATCTGAATCCATCATCACAGCTTACCTAGTTTAGCACACAGAAGGAGAGGCGATCAAACAGAACGCCTATTTTTTCATCGTTCGATGGGTGTTCATTTTCCTACTTGATTAATCCTCAAAACAGACCATCCCCCAGAGCAAAGCCATCTTTCTCTTCGATGGCTTCCTCAGGGGGAATTTTTTTATTTGATGAAATGCAAATGCATTAAGGTTTGAATGCAATCTACTTCAGCGGATTTGGACCAGAATCCGGCTTTTTCTGCTTCT
>JBILGL010000003.1:0-27138 GCA_044351075.1 Isosphaeraceae bacterium
ATCGCTCAAATGCTCCGCAATTACCTCCGGGCGTTCAGCGCGACGTGATGGCACACGGCCGTCAGGCAGGTGCCATGCCTCCAGGCATGATGCCGCCGGGAATGGTTCCACCGGGCCAGATGCCGGATGCCGGCATGAAGCCGCCCAAACGTGGCTTGCTGGGTCTGCTCCAGCCAAAACGGGCAGCCGCTCAGGACCCCTATGCCGTGTTTCATATGAATGCGAAGCAAAGGTCTATGCACGCAGCAACGCCAATTGGCCCACAGGCTGCCGGACCAGTCACAAGTCTGCCGAATGCGGCAGTCTATGGCCCGAAAGCCTCGCATTGATCGCAATCGAAATAAAATAATATCAAAGAGGCAGAGAGGCTCAGGCTTTTCTGCCTCTTTTTTGTTTAATTATCGTTACTGACATGCATTTGTGCATTTTGATAGAATTTGATTAATCGGAAACTGAGCTTCCAGAGATCATTAAACCATGGCATCGACTGAATCAACAATTCTTGACACGATTGTTCAAACCAAAAAACAGGAAGTGGCACTGGCCAGCCGGCGCATGCCGCTGGAAGAATTGATTGACCAGGCGAAGGAGACTTCGTTTGCCTTTCCGATTCGCGATTTTAAGGACGCCATTACACAAGGCGGGCCGATTCGGCTGATCGCCGAAGTCAAAAAAGCGAGTCCGTCTGCCGGTGTCATCAGAGCCGATTTTAATCCGGTGGACATCGCCCGGATTTATGAAGATCACGGCGCCGATTGCCTTTCGATTCTGACCGATGAACAGTATTTTCAGGGGCACCTGACATACCTCGCCCGAGTCAAGGCAGGAACAGCCTTACCCTGCCTGCGTAAGGATTTTGTCATCAGCGAATATCAGGTGGTGGAAGCCCGCATGGCCGGGGCCGACGCTGTTTTACTGATCGCTGAAATCCTGGATGATCAGCAATTAAAAGAGCTCACCGAAAAGGCCCATGAATGGGGCATGACGGTGCTGGTGGAATTTCACGATGAGGCGAATCTGCCTCGGGTACTGGCCTGTGGGGCTGACTTGGTCGGCGTGAATAATCGCGACCTGCATCGCATGGAGACTCGGCTGGATCACACTTTTCGGATGCGCGACCGTATTCCAGCCGATGTGCCACTGGTCAGCGAAAGCGGAATCAAAACCCACGATGACGTTGTCAGGCTCGAAAAAGCAGGCGTCTCGGCAATTCTTGTCGGTGAATCACTGATGCGTCAGACAGACATTGGGAAAGCGGTGGACGAACTTTTAGGCCATAACGGGGCAGGGCGTCTCGGCGGTGCAAGACCCTGATTCGCAATTATTGCTTGTGATTTAAATGAAAACAGGGTGCAACCTGCCATAGGATGCACCCTGTTTCGGTTTCGAAATGAATTGATTATTTCAGGTTGATTTTTTTGGCTTTCAGTACCGAAGCTGCTGTGACGACTGGCGTGTTAAAGGGCGGCAGCCAGCCAGTCTGATGGCCCGGAATTTTGTTCAGTGGCGGATAAGCACTGGCCATACCACCAATAAAGACCTGGCCTGTGTAAGAACTCACCGGCACGCCATAAACCACTGAATTTGAGAATGATGGCAGTGTCACAGGCGGCTCAATCAGTTGCCCGTTATTCAAAACGCGATTCTTACCGCCATCCACCGCGCCAACATCCCACTTGCCACCGCGCGATTTCACAGCATATCGATGGGTGTAATACCAGTCAGCACCCGTGCCGCCGAGAATGGTTTCACGAATGCCATCGTTGCCGGCATCCATGAGATTGTCGCCATTGCCACCGTCAACTGAATCCAGTCCATCCCCACCAGAGATGGTGTCATTGCCATCGTTGGGCACCAGCGGATTACGCGGTTGGTGCTTGGTGTTGGCACTCTGTGGCAAACCACCGAGCAGAAAGTCGTCGCCGCTGCCGCCATAAATCAGGTCGGGGCCAAAGCCGCTGATCACCGAGTCATTGCCTTCGTCACCGAAGATGAGGTCAGCATCCGAACCGCCGTAAATGGTGTCGTTTCCTAAACCACCCGAAAGCGTGTTGAGGCCATAACCGTCGGAAATAAAGTCATTGTCGGCTTCACCCCAGATGAGGTCATCGCCTCGACTTCCATCAATCGAATCGAAGCCTTCGCCAGCAAGAACTGTGTCGTTTCCTTCAAGAGCCAGTATGTTATCGTCGCCGGAATTACCGTTGATCAAATCGCCGAGCGTACCGCCTTCGATTGAATCGTTACCGGCACCGCCAACAACCGTATTCGATCCCTGATCGGCCGCGAAGTCGCCGACGAGCATATTCGGCGCACCTTCAGTCACAGCTAATCGTGCGGCATAAACGCTGTCATCACCATCACCTGCAACGATCGAATTCGCGCCACCCCCGCCCAGAATCAGGTCGTCACCCGCTCCGGCATCAATCGAGTCACTACCTTCACCCCCTGAGAGCGAATCATTACCATCGCCGCCAGTAATCGTATCGCTGCCAACCAAACCATAAATCACGTCGGCATCTGCTTCACCGGCCAGCAGGTCGTTTCCTCCATCGCCCAGAATCAGGTCGATTCCATCACCACCAGCAATCGAGTCGTTGCCATCGCCGCCATAAAGCGAGTCGTTGCCATCGCCGCCGATGATGCTATCGTCGCCGGCATTGCCACTCACTGAGTCATCACCATTACTGCCCAGAAGCGTGTCGTTGCCATCATCGCCGCTGATTTTATCCTGATCATCGCCGCCATCAGCCTGATCGTTCCCAGCACCGCCTGAAATGCTGTCATTTCCGGCAAGCCCAAAAAGCGAATCGATTCCATCGCCACCCAGCAGCGTGTCATCGCCATCGTTGCCAGTCAGAGAGTCGTCGCCAGCAAGCCCTGAAACTGAGTCGTTACCATTACTTCCCAGAAGCGTATCGTTGCCGTCATCGCCATTAATTGTGTCAGTGCCATCTCCGCCATCAGCCAGATCATTGCCATCGCCACCATTGATCAGATCATCGCCATCTTCGCCATTGATCGTGTCGTTGCCCAGATTGCCGTTCAGGCTGTCATTTCCAGAGCCACCATTGATCAGGTCATCGCCACCGGCGTCGGGTGGAACAAAGATTGAGCCGGGGAAGCGAGTGTCAGGCGTTTCGCTGCGACCATCACCCACAACGAGATCATTACCGGCATTGCCATTGAGCGTATCATTGCCAAGGCTGCCCAGCACGGTATCGTCGTCATCGCCACCGCTTACGATGTCGTTCTCATTGCCACCATCAAGCCAGTCGCTTCCTGTGCCGCCGTCAATCGCATCGGCATCGGCATTGCCATAAAGAAAATCGTTGCCTGCCTCACCAAAAAGCTGGTCTTTGCCAAGCCCGCCCGAGAGAACGTCGCTGCCTTCTCCGCCAAAAAGTATGTCGTCGCCTTCAAGGCCGTAAATCAAATCATCGCCGGCCTCGCCCAAAATGGAGTCGTTACCAGCATCGCCCGCTATCGTGTCGTCGGCGTCGCCACCACTGATTGTGTCGCTGCCTTCTCCACCCAGAATCGAATCTTTACCCTCGCCACCGCTGATGCTGTCTTCGCCTAGCCCGCCAGTCAAGGTGTCGTCGTTAATGCCGCCGATCAGCGTATCATTACCCTCATCACCATTGATGATGTCCTGACCCTCGCCTCCGTCAACAAAATCATTACCGACCCCACCCGTGATACTGTCATTTCCTGCCAGAGCCGTGATCGAGTCATTACCATCACCGCCAGAAAGTGAGTCGTTGAAAGTACTTCCCACAATCGTATCGTTGCCGCTGCCTCCCGCAATAACCACCGGCGAATTATCGGCACCGGCGTTAATACTGTCGTCGCCTTCGTCGCCATTTATGGTAACTGGTGTGCCTGCCATGTCAGTGGTTACGGTCGCTGCATCATTTAAATCTGACAGCGATGCGGCAATATTCACAATCGCCAGCGGATCAACCGGCACAGCCACCTTGTTTGGACCAAGCACCACTGCGCTCGGGATGGAAGAGGCGTCGATCGTCACGCCCGCCCCGGTGTCCTCAAAAACGTAACGATTCGTGCCGGTGTCCAGCGAGATGGAAAGATTATTTACGTCACCCGCAGCCGCCTGATAGTTCAGCGTCGTGCCTGTGATCGTCAACAGACTGACTGCCGGAACGGCACGCTGCTCCAAAAGGTCGAGAATGACCGGACGAACTCGCTTGATCGATGACAATTCGACTTTTCGGATCTCACGACGATTTCGCATGACGACACTCTTGCTTCAGGAAAGTTTCGGGCCGAGGCGCAATTTGGTCTCATCAATCGCGCACCACCACCTTGTACAATCCTTTCACCTACTCGCCGATTCGGCAACTTACTGCAATCAAAGTTTTCCCGGTTTGTTTATCTTTCGCAACCTGATCATTAAAATCAATGAAATTAATAAACTTGTTTTAATCAACACAAAGCCTAAATTCCGACTATTTCCTGAGATCTATTTTTTTACTGTCCTTCGCAAGTTTCTCTGATTTAGCCGATGGTTTTGCCGATTCCGGATATTTCTCTTCGAGTGCTTTGCTCAGGTAAGGTTCCAATACGTTGGCGACCACTTCATGTCCCTGATTATTCCAGTGCCAGAAGTCGCGCGTACGATAACAAAAATTCCCTCTTTTGCCCTCTTCATCGCTGATCGCTTTGCCGACTGACTCAACCAGTGGCAGATCTGCCAGCAGGCATGCCTGTTTCAGAGCATTGGTCAGAATTTCCACATCTTCATCAAAAAAAGCAATCACGCGTGTGTTGGGGCCGACCACTTTTTTCATCTGACGCAGCAAATCAGCCGTTTTCACCACGGCTTTATCAAGAATCTGGTCAAAGTCATCGCTCTTGAATCGAATGGTGTACCGGCGCATCTGGCCGGGAACCCATTGCTCTGATGCTGTTGTCAATGTCTCGATCCGGTCCAAGATACTGGCAATCGCCTTGGAATAACCTGCCAGACCACGATGCCGCTGGGCCATGGCGAAACGCACAGTTCCATCGTCCTGTAAATAAGGTCGGGGCGCAGGCGTTGTGAGAAAAGGCATGCAGCTTTCGAGTTCTGCCAGATTATTGACAACATCGTTACTTGAGAGCTGAAGCACCAGCACATCAGGCCTTACCTGAGGCTGAACTTCCTGCAAAATCATCATTTGCTGATAAGTGCCATAGCCCGAACAGCCAAAAGCCCAGAATTCAGCGCCAGGAAATCTTTGTGCCAGGATCGCATGAAAAGTCTGCTGATCATCAATATCATCGGCTTGTGTGTAGCTATCGCCAAGCACAAAAACACGAGGCTTGGTTGTGTTGACATCGCCCCAAAGGCGAAAACCATGGGCGTCCTGCGTCATGCGAAAATGATATTTCTGGCCAATCGCGTCCGATGAGTCGCCTTCGCGAACAAGGCTGGGGGTGGGTCGCCAGCCAAGTTTTGAATCAATCACCCGCCGGGCTTCATTTGTCCGTGTATTCGCCGCCTTGATCCGCAGCGTCATTTCAAAGCCAAGAAAGACGAGCATGGCTGGAAACGAAAGGGCGATCAGCGAAAAAGCGATTTTTTTGCGTCGGGTAAGCATTGATCCAGCCTGCTTTGAATTGAATGGGGAGTATCAATTTCAAGTGGCCAAAGAATAAAGATTTCCAGATTTCTGGCAAGCCCGATTCATAAGCCCATCAGCAGGCCTGTCAAATCGAGTGCAACTTATCTCATGGTTTTGGCATGATTTTTTGAACGCAGATGTGGCGATCGAATGGCACCAGTTTGAATTGCAGCCGCATTCGAAAGAAACGTGCCGCGACGCTCCCACAAACCTATTCCTATAAATGTCACGAATCCGGCCAGGAATATATTCGCATAAGCGGCGGCAAATCTTGCCGAGACAATCGAAGCCGAGAGAATTGCTATCGAAACAAGCAGAGTTCTTGCCGCCGATCGACGCTCAAAGGCCAGTCGCGACGGATCCAAGACCACCGACGTCAAAAACGTAAACGGAAATATAAGCCAGACATACGAGTAATTGAAAGAGAGCGGTGCCATCATGACCGTAAGCATCAGGCTCATCGATTGTTCACAATTGGCGGCATCTACCAGCGAATGTGCCGGCTGCCCTTTGCCCCACCAGGCCCACATCGTGAAAAGCCCGATACTGGCTACGCAAAAGAGCATCAAGACATTTGACTGCTTGAAGTTAAGATTACCCAAGTTCACCCGCCACTGGCGGTCTCGCTCGCCGTCGGCCAGCACAGGCCGGGAAAGCCGATGCACCGTCGCCTGAAGCGACTGATTCTTATAGCTATACGAACGATCGGGCCGCTGACCAATCGATTTATCATCATATTTAAACAGCATGCCGTTGGCCCAAAGCCGCAAATCTTCGCTGGCCTGTGGGCCTGTGCGATATGCCAGCGGAAAAATCATCAGGTAAAAAGCCACTCCAAGCATGATTCCTGCAGTCGCCCGAGCTTCTTTCCTGTAAATAAAATAACCGCTCAGGATAATCGGATACGCCTTCATCGCCGCCGCCGTGGCCACCAGAAATCCGGCCAGCTCTGGCCTTTTACGCCTCAGGGCCATAAATGCCCCCAGGCTCAGGGCCAGTAGCAAAATCGCCGGCTGACCCAGCAGATACATATCACTCACAAACGGAATGACCAATATGGAAGGCAACAGGTAAAGCAGCGGGTGCGCCTTCCTGAAATGACCTGTCGTGAGCTTCACCGAGGCATAGATCACAAAGCCCCAGGCCGCCGTCTGCACAAGCAGCATCGTGGCGACAAAAAGAGGCTTCGGCAGATCGGCAATCGGCGCCATCATCACTGCTGCCGCCGGGGGATACATAAAAGGAAAGAGCCGCTGCGGATCAGTCGGATAAATCCCGCCGCCCGATGCTATAGTCTGTCCCGTTCTCTGCCAGAGGTCATAATCTTTATTCGGTTTGCCCGTGATCGTATTAATCATCGGCCCGACCGAAAATGCTAAAGCCAAACACGCAAAAAGGATAGCCGTCAGAGAATATGCAAAAGGGTCGCGGCTTTCGATCGCTTCAATCACACGCTTGGGCGTCCGGTATCGACAGGCTCGCTTCCGTAACAGCCGACAGAACCGGTAAAGCCGGTCATTCTGAAAATCATCGGTTCCAGTTGCCGGCGACTGTTTTGACAATCTCATTTTTCCGGGCGCTCCCTGCCCAAATCTGCAATCACATGCATTTCGTGCTTCATATAGGATTAGATCGTCATTAAATCGAATCATCTAAAATCGTAAAGCCCAAACTACTTAACTTATTGATACGGACAAATCACTTTCTCTGACATCGTAAAGAAATATGATCACTTCTGCCTTGTAAATATGCAGACTGTCGTTTTTTTCGACACATCTTGACACATTTTTCGTCATCGACTGCTTGAAAATTCGATCAGAATTAGTCAATCTCTTGATATATGGTCACAACAACTTCACAGCAGAATCGTTCGACATCGCCTCCTGACAGTACCAACTCGGTCTTGCCGGGTGTCATCAGCGTCTGCGAAGCCATGCGCGAAGTGGCTCGTGTCACAAAACAGGTTGCCCCCAGCCGGGCCTGTGTGCTGCTGCTGGGTGAAACCGGTACTGGCAAAGAACTTATTGCACGTGCCCTGCATGATCTCGGGCCCCGTCGAAGTGGTCCCTACATTCGCGTCAATTGTGGTGCCCTGACGGAAAGCCTGCTTGAAAGCGAACTTTTTGGGCACGTAAAGGGTTCATTCACCGGCGCTACCGATAATCGCACCGGTCGATTCGAAGCCGCCCATACCGGTAGCCTTTTTCTGGACGAAATCAATAGCACCTCACCCAAATTGCAGGTCAAACTACTACGCGTGTTGCAGGAAGGTGAATTTGAACGCGTCGGTGATTTTCGTTCGGTGAAGGTTGATACCCGTGTGATCGCCGCCACCAATCGAGACCTGCGCGAAGAAGTGGCAGCCGAACGATTCCGCGAAGACCTCTACTATCGACTGAATGTTGTGCCAATTGTGCTGCCGCCCCTGCGTGAAAGGCGTGATGACATCACCCTGCTTCTCAACTATTTTCTCCGACGATACGCTGCCCAGAATCTTTGCGAAACACCTGTTATCCATTCCGAAGCGGCACGCATACTGACTGAATATAACTGGCCAGGCAATGTCCGCGAGCTTCAGAATTATGCTGAACGTGCCGTTATCCTTGGCGTCGGTCAGGAACTGACAGCAGACGACCTCCCACCCGAAGTGCGTGGTGAATCGGCCGCTGGCTGGGTCCCTCGTTGGACGAGTGTTGGTTTACCAACGCCCGCAAAACAGCCCCTGCCCGTAAGCCCTGTTTCAGCAATTCCTGATCGCTCTACGACATTTTCTCCCAATCCAGCACCTGCTGAATCGTCTCCAGCAATTGGTGCCCGGAATTTCGAAAGCATGGCCGCCGAGCTCGTCCGTCAAGGCGTTTCGCTCTGCGGTCATAATGCAACGGACCTGCATCAGCGAGTCGTCGGACAAGTGGAAAATGAGCTGATTCGACACGTTCTGCATCTATGCGACAACATTCAGATCAAAGCCGCCGCTCGATTGGGAATCAATCGAAACACACTTCACAAAAAAATTCATGAAATGAAGCTGGATCAAAACGTCGCAGATATGCCTGAATTTGATGATTCATCGGATTCCTGACGGTTCTCTTAATTGCATTAATCCGCAATTTCATCACGCACACGAATCAGCAGCCGGCCCAGCGTGGAAAGCTGCCGCAGCTCTTCATAACGCTCCCGTATCACTGGCGGATTATCCGTAATAATTCCAGCCACTCCATTATCAATCAGTGGCAGAATTTTATTTGGATCGTCCACAGTCCATGCCAGCACAAATCGGTTCCCACTCGCCCGGCACCGCTCCACCAGCCGTTGTGTTGCCATTTTTTGATCGATCATGAAAAAATCGGCGTCCAGCTTTTCAATGGGCCCGACCGCCTGCGCCACAATAAAACCAAGCTCAATTTCGGGCTCAAACCGACGCACCGCCTGAACCGCCTCGTATGAAAGCGAGCAAACCCGATGCCGCTTCACTTCGCCCCGCCGCTGAAGCAGCTCAACCACCGCTTTTGCCAACGGTTCGGCATCCTGAATCGAATGCGGCTTGAGTTCAATCACGACCCGAATCTGGCCCCTGGCGGCTTCCAGAAATGAATCGAGAGTCGGTATCTTTTCGCCGCGAAATTCAGGCCGAAATGCTGACCCGACTTCCATCAATTCAATTTCAGCCAGCGTGCAATCGGCAACTGTTTTGTTGACATGTGCAAGTCGTCGAAGATCAGTGTCGTGTGCCACAATGATCTGGCTGTCGCGCGTGAGCTGCACATCAATCTCTGCCCATTCACTTTGAATCGCAATCGCATTTTTCACTGCGGCGATTGTATTTTCAGGCGCCAGTGCACCACCCGCCCGGTGCGCGATAATTTCAACATGATCCTCTAAATCAAGGGAATTGACCAAAATCGCCCAAACACTCAATGTAATAGTTGTCATTACAAAAAAAATCAGAGTAATGCGCGGCAAATATCGCTTCCATCGTTGATTTTCCAAAGCCATGGTCGCTACTGTTATCTGGCCTGTCAATTTCTCATAAATTTCAAGCAGGATTAAAGCAAAACTGACATTAAGAATGACACTGAGAAAGGTAACAACAAGAAAATGCAATATCAATATGGCAATCGTTGCGGGAATGGCCAGAATCAATGAAAAACCGACTCGATCAAGAATAAAGTCAGCAGATCGACTTAATAGAAACAGTGTAATAAATGAAATGAAACTCTGAACGATAAACCATCTGATGACCCTTTGAGCTATTTCATTCAGTCTTGATTCCGTCAGCTCCCGACTTTTGCTCAGCAGCGATCTGAGTTCCAGGTTCTCACCGTAAAAGAGCAGCAGAGGCAAAGCCATCGACCATCGGAGAAACTGCCTGATTACAAAAAAACCGGAAATGCCATTAATCAGGAGACCAATCACCACAACTTCCCAGAAAATCGCCGGCTTTAATATCACAAGCGTATTGAGATCCCACCCCGACCATTTCTGATTCATCATGATTAATGTAATCACAGCACCCGGCAACAATAAGATCAGATAAACTGAAATCTGAATCAATCCCAACTGAATCAGACGTGGAAAATTCCTGAACAGATACCTGAGAATTTCATCATTCCCAATCCTTGCATTTGTTGGTCGCAGATTTAACAACAGGCCACAGATTTCAAAATACAATCCAGCCAGTAAGAGCGTACCAAAAACGACAATCGATCCAATCCCTGGAATCGAAAGAAAAAATCCAGTCAATTCCAGATTTCCGATCGAAGGCCGGCCGGAAAACTTCACAAATTGGTAAAGAACAAAAAATGAAAGGGGCGAAATGATCATCAACGATATTAATCGATATAACAATTCGAAAATTGCTAGCCGGCGCACAGTCAGCAAAGAGAGTTTCAGCCATTCGGGTTTATTCATTAGATCGCAGCCATTTCAATATGTGCTTTAATCGTGCCACTATCATTCAGATTTAAGCATATCATACATTTTTAATCACAATAATGAAACATAAATATAAATTGATATGTCTTGACCAAATCTCACCAGCATTTTCTTCAAAATTTAAATTGACTCTTAACCTACAAACAAAAATCGCCTGTTAAACATCCGACTTGCATTTTGCTTCCGCAACATGCAGAATAATATGATCACACTCACTCATGGGCAGTTTTCAAAAGTGACTACGCCAATCATTTCCCAGCCTGTCAATCGTCGCCAGCTTCTGGCCGCCGCCAGTGGTGCCGGGCTATCTGTGTGTTGGCCCGGTCCGGTTAAATCAGCCAGCTTCAAAGGCATTACTCAGGCAAAATCGGTCATTGTCGTTTTCCTGAATGGTGGTGCCAGCCAGCTCGAAACATTCGACCCGAAACCCGACGCCCCTCTCGAAATTCGGGGCGAATTTCATTCGATAAAATCCGCAGTCCCTGGCACATTCGTCAGTGAGCATCTTCCACGCCTCGGCCGCCTGGCAGACCGCTACACGATCATCCGCTCCATGTCGCACGACGATACGGATCACGGCTCGGCAACCTATCTCACACTCACAGGCCGCTACCACAGTCGCAAATCGTCAAACCCCCTCCCGACCGCCGACGATATCCCTTCCTTCGCCGCCGCGATGAAACGCGTGCTTGGCCCCGCCCGATCCATCGATAATACCGTTACAATCAACGGCCCGGCACTCACTCCTCAATTACCCGCGCCCGGCCAGAATGCCGGTCTGCTTGGCCGCGAATTTGACCCATTTCTGATTGGCGACCTCACGGGCGGTCCTTCCACCTGGCCCAGCTTTGACCTGCCCGTTGGCTTAAGCCCGGAACGCCTGCTCGTTCGCCGCCAAATACTGACGGATTTTGACAGGATACTAGCCAAAACCTCTCAATATAAAGACTTTCTCGAACTTTCCAGCATTCAGGGCCGGGCCTTCGACCTGCTGGAAAACCCCGCCGGCCGCAAGGCTTTTGACCTCTCCGCCGAGCCTGATTCAATCGTCAATCGCTATGGCCGACACCGCGCTGGGCTTGCCTGTTTACTGGCCCGCAGGCTGGTTGAAGCCGGTGTGCCACTTATTACTGTTGTCTGGAATCATTCCGGCCGTGGTCAGGACTTACTCCCTGACGACCCTGAAGCACAGGGATGGGACACTCATAACGACCTTTTTGATGTCATGAAACGATACCTTCTGCCCCGATTTGACCACACATTTTCTGCACTTCTGGAAGATCTGGAAAATCGCGGCCTCCTTTCGCAGACACTTGTAATATGCCTGGGCGAATTTGGTCGAGCTCCGCGCGTTGCACTCGAACCGAGATTTGCGGGAGCATCCCCCGGTCGTAAACACTGGGCCAACGTCTATTCCATGATCGCTGCCGGGGCCGGTGTGAAGAGAGGTGCCGTGCTCGGCTCATCCGACAAATTCTCAGCCTATCCCACATCCAATCGCTATGGCCCATGGGATGTTCATGCTACGATTGCCGCTGCTTTGGGTGTCGATCCAGCGACGGAATATTATGATCGCTTTGCCCGCCCATTCAGCCTGACACTTGGCAAGCCAATCACTGGCCTTTATTCCTGATTTTATGATATTTAATGAATCATTGCATTTCATTTCAGTTTCCCGTGGATCTCTCCAGATAATGTAATCAGTTTCGCTTTCAAATCACCATAAATCCAGATTTCAATTTCAAAACGCTGAAAATCCGCAATCATAAGATGAATCGTCTCAATGATTGCTGAAGCAACAGGAATCAGGCTTGATTCTTCATAAGTCAATTTAAATTCAATCAGTGAACAAAAACAATTCACTGCATCCGAATTATCACTGGAAATCGGGCTTTTCAAATAATTCATGGCTGCAATAATATAATAGGCAAATGCAACTGGACCCATCCACATCAGATCTTCCTGATAACTCAGAAAATTCGCCTGAAATAATTTTTCTGCCTCTTCCAGATTCTTGCCCAGAAAATGCTTTACTGCATGAATTTCATCCAGCGAATCAAATACATTAATATCCCTCTCAGTGGGAATACGATTCATGCAAAAAGTCCGACGGAAAAGACACAGAATTGCATTATAAATAACCGAGGTCGGCCAGACGCTGCTGAATCAGCGCATCTTCATCCTGATCGTAGTCGTTCTCGGATGAAACTGCAGCGGCTACGGCTTCCTGCTTTCGAATATCACCCCGAAGCTCAGGCCGAAGCAGCTCGTCCAGAACTCGACCGTCCATATCTTCAGGCACTGGCACACCCAACAGATGTAGCACTGTTGGCGCAATATCAAGCAGGCTTGCATTTTGCGGCACCGACCCTGGCTCAAAGGCCGGCCCTGTTGCCACAATCATTCCTTCCATTCGGTGATCACCTGTCGGACCAAAAGCAGGGCTGATCTTCTGATGCGTCGTGAATTCATGGAGCCCAATCGTTCGATAATTCCAATCCTTGAGTACAATCGTCAAATCAGGCCCCATCTCACGATAAGGACCACTGTAAATTTCATCTCGCTCATAAACCCGCTCAACCAGCGGCTCGCCAGTTTGAGGATGCTTAAGCTGGCTGAGTTTCTCTTTAATCTGCTGAATCAAAGCCGGCGCATCTGCCGGATCAACGCATCCCTCCGGCTGCCGCCCCTTAATATTCAGAAAGATCTGGCCGAAATTGCCTTGCGCATAGGCCGCCGTGCGCGACCAGTCGATATGCTTGCCGGAAAGGAAGCCGGAACTCGCCAGTCGATCCCAGAAATTATCCTGCTTGCCCTGAAACCGGCTCACACGCTGATCGGCCAAACCCAGCTTGGCCATAATGTTATAGATCCACTGGGGCGTTATCCCGCGACGGAAAAACCAATGTTTCTGCCGTACATAAAG
The DNA here is from genome assembly GCA_044351075.1 of Isosphaeraceae bacterium. Taxonomy (GTDB): domain Bacteria; phylum Planctomycetota; class Planctomycetia; order Isosphaerales; family Isosphaeraceae; genus QWQI01. The sequence continues at coordinate 13,492 of JBILGL010000003.1, forward strand.
CGAATTTTTCAGTTTTATAAAGCCTTCGTCGAGTAGCCATACATTGAAATTGACGTACCATTCAATCGGCCCGAAGCCGTGATCACTCATCAGGATCACGTTTGTATCGGGGCCCAGTTTCTCCAATATCCGGCCCACGCCCGCATCAAGCGATTCCCAAAACTTGATGAATCCGTCGCGAATCTTCGAAAGATCACGCCCCTTCGCCTTCATGTGCGAAGGTTGCCAAGCATGCCAGAGCTCATGCTGAATCCGATCCGTCGCCATCAAGTCATACATGAAAAGATCCCACTCATGATGAGTCGCCATATACTCAACCGCAGCAAGATGTTCCGTTAAGAATGACTGTAAATCGGCAAGCGCATCGGCCTCATGCCCGCCGTCATGCGTGACAGTTGCCCAGGCACGGTATTTGCCGCCAAGTGATTTCTTCATTGCCTCAAATAAGGCAGGATCGCTCGAAAAATCAGCAGCATTAGCGGGGCTGAGAAAATCGCCCACAAAAAAGCCGTTGATCGGTCTTGGCGGATAACTCATCGGCACAGCGCCGGCAACCGTCCGTTTACCATACCTGCCGGCCGTTTCCCAGACCAATTCCGACTTTATTGCCCGGCTCGAATTCACCTTACCCTGCAAGGGGTTATGATGATGCTCCACAAATTCAAAAATTCCGTGCTTTCCAGAATTTTTGCCGGTCATCACCGTCGTCCATGCCACTGGACTCAAGGGCGGAAAAACCGAGCTAAGTGTGCCTGAAACTCCTTGCTGCATCAGCTTTTGCAGTACGGGTAACCGACCTTCAGCCATGAGCGGACGCAAAATATCCCAAGTGGCTCCATCCCAGCCCAGTACGAAAACACGATTGGACATCCGCCCGACCTCTCTTATGATCCGTAACTCTTGATTAAGAAAGAGTTTGGATTAAAAAGCATCCCTGATTTCTCTGCCGGATTGTATTGATGACTCAATTTAACAGCTTTTCGCGAATCTGAATAGTTTAAGATGATCTGGTTATGACGATTGATCTAAGCCCAAGCTCAATGATCAACCCCTCATTCTTTTCAGGAATATCTGCCGAATCATTAACCTAAAATATTTTATTTCAATAATTTACATTCTTTCGGATTTATCCAGCTTGATCGCGTTTTCGTATTTGCTGAATAATCATATTCTTTGGCATGAATTATGCACCTATTATTTTATGCCATTGACCTGAAGAGGCAAACGAAGGTCGGCATAAATGAACAGAGAAGACTCCGTGCGTCGTTCTCCCTGGTTGTGCCCGGCTTCCTCGTTGGAAGCCGGGTTTTATTTTTACTAAACCGTGAATCTCACTTTATTTCGCTGCATCCATGCCAGGCATCTATCAACGATGAACATGAAGAGGAACAGGTTAATCCAGCACCACCACCAGGGCGAGTCCTTAGGCACAAAGAGCAGCTGAACACCTTCAACGTAGTGATGGATGCAGTACGCAGCAAGTGCATTCTGGCCAAAGCGTTCAAGCACTGTCGAACGATATTTCATGACGTCACAAATGATCATGAAAATACCCAGTAAAGTCATGCCCACGCCGATGTTAAAAAGCACAAAAGGCACGCTCACCATTTTTTTGTACATCATCCAGTAGCTGATCTTTCGCTTATCAGGGCCCGGTGGTGGCACAAGTGGTGGCTCTGCAATAAGATCCGTGAGAGACCGACCATTCGCTTTGGAAAAATCAGGCAAAATGGGCGACTCCGCCAACTTATCCGATTTCGCTAAGGCCACATCATCCGCCGGAACATCGTAAAGCCGGCTCAGGCCTGAAATGCCCCATGCCAAAAATCCAATGAGAATTCCGCCCAGAATCAGCCCGGGAATGGCACCTGTGGGTTTCTCGCGCCGCATCACCGAATCATGAACCAGCGAGCCGGCCAGCATGAGCGATGCCCAGCTCATCAGCCCGAACGTACCTCCATCCCATGCGGTTTTTCCGGTCGAGCCTAAAAACTCATCCAGAAAATTCGGCTTCCCGTGTACAAAATTCCAATTGAAAAAGTATGAAATAACAACATGCCCAGCCATCAGACCGAACATCGACAAAAACCGCATACGGGATGAAAGGCCAATCAGAGGGAGCACCAGTATCTGCGCACAGCCGATAATGGCGAGCGTTTCCCAAAGATTTGCCTTAACTGTGTTTACGATCAATGTCTTGAGCGAAACAACTGAGATTTTATCCCACGACTCAAGTTTGATGTCGTCGTCTGCTGCATAGAGGAAAATGGAGACGAGCACAAGCAGAAGCCCGCGAATCAGGAATTTTGAGACGGCCTTGCCCGTGCCTTCACGCTTCACCGTGCTCAGCCAAGAAAGCCGAAATGAAAAACCGACCATAAACATGAATGTCGGCATAATCCAGTCGGCAAGACTTTCATAGACATTGTGATGCTTGACAATTTCCGGCATCGCCTTCAGGCCACCCGAAAAATTCACTACAAACATGCTTGCGACTGTAAATCCGCGCAGCTGATCAAGCGAAACAAGTCGAGGTTTTTTGGCAGGAGGCTCAGCGGCAAGATCTGGCGACCCAGACATATCTTCATGCATTGATGTAACCTGATTCTTCACAGAAGTTGCATTAATTTGTGATGGGGAATTGTGGCCGAGTTTACAGAAAAGCAACGTCGGTTGATACAGTCCACCTTCAAAAAATCAATACAAGGTGCGTAATATCACCGATGCCGAATCACTGCTTACGAAAAACGCCCGCCCACTGTTCGCCGATCATTGCAATTCCCGCATTCACGGCCCATGTGTCAACGGCATGAGTGATCAGCGTGCAGCCACGATTGATAAACTGCTCGGCCATTGGCACACCCACCGCCAATGCCGCCCAGGGGAGATTCGCCGCCCGACAGGCCGTTGCCACTTTATCAACGGCTTCCCATAGCCGAGGATGATCAAATTGCCCGGGTATGCCCAGCGACTGGCTTAAATCGGCTGGTCCAACAAAAACCATATCAATACCGGGCACTCGCGCGATCGATTCCACCTCAGCCAAAGCCTCAGCGGTTTCGATTTGAATCGCGACAAAAACGCGTGCGTTGGAATCCTGATAATAAGCATCCCTTGAAGCATATCCACCATAAAGACCATCCACCCCGCTGCCGTTAATCCCACGCATTCCCTGCGGGTAAAACCGGCTCCAGCGCACGATATTCTCAACTTCTGCCGTCGTCCGGACCATCGCCGCCATGATTCCATCGGAACCGGCTTCAATAGGCCGCATGACATCGGCATAATTCTGGGCGTAAAGCCTTACAAAATTCGGTATCCCAACAGCCCTTGCGGCCATTGCGGCATGCTCAATCTGAGGCGTCGTCAGGCCGACGTGTTCCTGATCAAACCAGACGATGTCAAACTTGCCCGAAAGACAGGCCAACTCGACAAATTTCGGATCGCACAGTTGACCAATCAAAAGACTGGAGAGAACTCTCGACCGATCTTTTACCAACTCTCTCAGGTTCACGCGGGCGGCATGCGTCATCTTGATTTTTCCTGTTTTTCTTTCAGAAAGCGTAGTGATTTTTGTTGATCGCTGAAAATAACATATCGTGCTTTCAATCGACCAGACCCAACTCCCGGCGGAAATAGTCGAGCGTTCTTGCAAGGCCATCCAGCCGATCTACACGCGGCTCCCAGCCCAGTATCTCTCGTGCACGGCTAATATCCGGCCTTCGCCGTTTCGGATCATCCTGTGGCAGTGGTTGAAGCTCGATACCGGCATCATGAAAGGGCACCAGACGCCGGATTTCATCAGCAAATTGCATAATCGTAATTTCTGATGGATTTCCAATATTTACCGGATCATGCTCGCCACTTTTGGCCAGAAGCATGATCCCGTGAACAAGATCGTCCACATAACAGAAGCTGCGCGTTTGCGAACCATCACCAAAAATCGTCATTGGCTGATTTTTCAGGGCCTGGCACATCAAGGCCGGCAACACCCGCCCATCATTCAGCCGCATGCGCGGGCCATAGGTATTGAAAATACGCACAATTCCCGTATTCACATCATGAGCCCGATGATAGGCCATCGTAATGGCTTCAGCAAAGCGTTTGGCTTCGTCGTAACAGCCACGTGGGCCCACCGGATTCACATTGCCCCAGTAATCCTCGCGCTGAGGATGAACTTCCGGATCACCATAAACTTCTGAAGTGCTGGCCAGAATGAACCGCGAATTTTTGCTTTTAGCAACGCCAAGGGCATGATGCGTGCCCAGTGAACCGACTTTGAGTGTGGCGATCGGATGGGCGAGATAATCTGCCGGGCTGGCCGGGCTGGCAAAATGCAGAACCAGATCGATCGATCCATCAACAAAAAGTGGTTCGCTGATATTATGCTGCCGAAATGAAAAACCGGGTGTTTTCGACAAATGCAAAATGTTTTCAATTCGGCCTGTCAGCAAATTATCAACACATATGACTTCATGACTTTCATTAAGATATGCCTCACAAAGGTGGCTACCTATGAAACCGGCTCCACCGGTGATCAATACTCTCATTGATATATTCTCATATTGTTAAGTGTTGATATATGGATTTCTTAATCATTTTCTGACCGACGTTTCGCTTTACCTCCACGATTTTGCCCGAAAGATTCAAGATCATCTTCCCGAATCGGCATCACAAATGGCCCGGCGGCTTCATCCTCAGAACCCTCTGCGTCAATGATTTCAGCACCTGAGGTGCCCCAGCCATCGTCGGCATCGTCTGTCGTTTTTCTCCCGCGCCGAGGAATTTTCATCTCCCGGGCCGGGGCGTTTTCCCAACTCTGATTGACGGTTGGCGGCGGGACAAACCATCGAAGAATCCGCATCAAAAGACTCGGTTTTACGGATACGGAATCAGAAAGTGGCTTTTCGTTAACGGGGCTGTTTACACGACTCGCTCCACCCGGTTGAAAGAGATCCATGCCTGTTTGTTCAGGTTGGGCGGGTGCGGTGCCAAAAGGCTGATCGATAACGTAATAACCAGCCAGGCCGAGCTGAGTCACCATCGTCATGGCTGCATTCGGGTTATGCGAATGCACAATAAATTTGGAGGCCATCAGATGCGTTCTTGGCTCGACTGTCAGCCAACGAACGACCTCCATTCCGCAGTCTGCCCGCTCTGAATCGACAAACCATTCACCTTCAAGGTCATGATCCAGATGAATTTCATCCCAGACCTTATCAGTCAGTTCCTTAATGCAATCGATGGCTGTCTGAACCCAGTGCGCGTCCGGAAATTTATCGAAAAACGCCTCAGCACGTGCTGGATCATCGTCCAGAAACAATCGCATGTAGCCTGAAGCCGGCGGCTGTGGTAATTCCGCTTGGTTTTCTCCCGCCATTTCACCGCCTCCCTTCCATAAAAAAACTGCTGATTCAGAATTGCTTCAATTCACAATCCCAGCACATCATTCATCCCATACCAGCCCGGCTTACGCCCCGCAAGCCAGACGGCACAATCAATTGCTCCGCCTGCGAATCCATCTCGATTTAAAGCCCGGTGTGAAAGCTCGATACACTCGCCCATCAGCCCGAAAACAACTGTGTGTTCGCCAGGGTTATCGCCCGTCCTCAGCGCATGCAGGCCAATCTGGCCCGCCGGCCGCTCGCCTGTAATTCCCTCACGCCCATGCTGATACGACTCGGGCCCCACACCAATCTGACCTGCCACAACCTCTGCCAATCGCAAAGCCGTCCCGCTGGGGGCATCCTTCTTAAATTTATGATGCCTTTCAACGATTTCAATATCGGCATGCGGAAGAAGCGTGGCGGCCTGTTTTACAAGTGCCATCAGGACATTGACGGCCCGGCTCACATTGGGGCTCAGCAGAATCGCAGCCGATTTTGACAGTTTCTGCAGTTGCTCCTTCTCTTCGACTTCCAGACCTGTGGTGCCGATTACCAGAGGAATACCTTTAGCTGCGCAGACTTCGGCGACATTCAGCGTAGAGCTTGGGGTAGAAAAGTCGATAACGGCATCGACATTTGAAAGATTACCGATCTGATCACTCAGAAGTACGCCCGTGGCGGCTGAACCAATAAGCGCCCCGACATCCTGCCCAGCCAGTGGGTGACCAGGCCGATCAAAAGCAGCCGTTAATACGGCTCGCGAATCAGCCTGAAGAAGCTGCATGATCCGAATCCCCATGCGGCCGGCGGCCCCAACCATTGCAATCCTGACCTGAGTCGAACCCTTTTCAGACACGTTCATCTACCTCGAAAATACTTCGTCTGTTGATTCATGAAAGATTCATTCTAATGTGGGCATACATCAATACGCCAGTGCTTTGGGTGGCCAGATAATAAGATGAAAAGATGGGCGAAAATGAAATGACTATCAATTCAAATTGATTGATTTCAATTTGATCGCCTTTCAATTTCAATTCTCTCAATGCAATTCCTGATCGATCCTGTGCCCTTTTCGAGCAGCATCTCAAAAGTTACTGGCCAATAAGAAACCACTTTCTATAATGAAGGAAAAGTATCAACCGAATCTGGGCCAGCGAAAATGAACGACCAGAACGATGAAAACGAAATGGACTTCAATCGGCCGATTTTGAAGTCGCCCAAAGCTGTGAAGCCCGAAGTGGATGACCCGAAAACGCCGAGGCTTTTTCTGCGAGAGCCGGGCTGGAAAGTCGCTCTGAAAGTCGGAAGCGACCGCCTTTTCTGCTATATGACCATTCCCGGCGAAAAATATTATCACCGCATTATGGACGGTGAAATTCACCTGACACGCGACGACGAAAAAATCTGCCTGCCGTGTGCAGAAAGGCGAGGGCTTCTGGCGTTTTCACCACGGCCACTGCGCGACCCTGAGCCGGCCATTCAATTTCTGCTGGACCAGCTTGGCAACGACGAACTCATGGTCGCCCTGACATGGGACGATAGCGAAGAATCAGGCACCGAATCGACCGACTAAGACTGATCAGACAATCTGCCGAATCACCGAAGCCGTACTTGGCAGAATCGGGATCGGCCGGTTCGACACGTCATTCACAAAGCTGTGCGGATCAATACCAAGGTGATGATAAACCGTGGCCAGAACGTCGTGGTAATGGATCGGCTGGGCTGAGACATAAGCCCCATTTCGGTCTGTGGCCCCAATCGCCTGACCAACCTTGAAGCCACCACCCGCCATGAGTGCAAAATTGACCGGGGCCCAGTGGTCGCGGCCAGCATCTTTATTAATTTTTGGCGTTCGGCCAAATTCGCCCCAAACGACAACCGCAACGTCGTCCTGCAGGCCACGGGCGTGAAGATCTTCAATCAGAGCGGAAATACCTGTGTCAAAAAGCGGCAGGTGATTCTGCAAGTGCTTGAAATTGCCGCCATGCGTATCCCAGAAACCATAAGCCACTGTCACAACACGAGTTCCGGCTTCAACCAATCGTCGGGCAATCAAAAGCTGGTCGTTCCACATCGGGGCCCCATCGCCCAGGTGCTTGGCTGAGCCCTTGCCGTAGCGATCACGCACTCGCGGATCTTCCTTCTCGACATTCATGGCGTCTGCAACTTGAGATGTCGTCAACACTTCAAACGCGCGACGATAATTCGTCTCCATGCCATCAACAGTCGCCGAATCCCAATTCGTGCGGTCAATCTTATTCAGCAGGTCCGACCGCTGTTGAAATCGGCCATTGGTCACTTCCGTCTGCTGGTAGAGGGCCAGATCATCGCCGCTCATCTTTGAGCCACGCATCGTCGTGCCCAGCACTCCGGCATCGGCCGCATTGTAGGGCTTGTGTTGCATAACCGGGAAAAGATCAACAAAAGGCGGTACAATCGGATCAACCGGGCCAAGCGACCGATTCACAATCGAACCAAAATGAGGCTTGCCCTGAGCCTGAGCGATGCCCATCTGATAGCCCGTTAGGTTCTGCCAGCTTGAATGCTCATCGCGAAAGCCGACCAGGCTCCGAATAATCGTGTATTTGTCGGCAATGCCCGATAGCTTGGGCAGCAGTTCGCCGTATTGAATGCCCGGCACACGCGTCTGAATCGGCTTGAATTCGCCGCGAATCTCCTGCGGCGAGTCCATCTTCAGGTCAAATGTGTCCTGATGCGACATGCCGCCCGAAAGATAAACCATAATCACCGACTTATGCCGCTTCGGCGCATTGCCTTTGGTCGCCGCAGCCGCTTCAATTTGATTCAAATGGGCCAGATTCAGGCCACCGATCGCCAGCGAACCGACCCGCAAAAATTGACGACGCGACCGGCCATCACAAAACGAGCCGGGACGATTCTTGGAGGGAATCAGTTGAACGTCGATCATGGCAGGCTCCGCAATTTGGGCAATTCAGGCTGATTCAGGCGATCAGCCGGCAGGTTGGAGATTTTGTCATAGTGAGAACACAAAATCTCCATCTATATTAAACATCGTACATGAAGATTCGGCAAGCGAGAAAATCATGAAAATTGGGCAGGAAGGGGTGCCGAACTTATCGATTTTCCAGACGTTTACGCAGCACGGCAACTTCTTTCTCGAGCCTGAGCTTTCGCTCGGTTGGCCGAGGCCAATCAAGGTCTTCTGATTCCAAAATCTCGATCGCTTTTTGAATGATCTCAGGGCCAATTTCCACCCGGCATTCCGCATGACGCAGCACCACGCCCACCCAGGCCAGCTCGACCTCTCCATCGCTTTCTTCCATCTCCTGCTCTTCAATCAATTGATTCAGAGCTTCCAGCGATGCGGCAAGTGTCACCGGGCTTGCAAGCTGTTCGTGTACTTTCTCATAGGGCAGGGGGTTACGATCATCCATCAGGGCTTCGTAGCGATCCCCATGAATACGGTCAAATCCGGCATCAAGCGCATCATGAGCCAAGTCGTTTTCATAACTTTTCACACCCCAATAACCCATTGTCTGCCTTCCTCTTACGTCTTTTTTCGAATCATCTCAGATGCCTGATTTTCGGGCCGTTTCGCCCGTAACTTCCGGCAGATTCATGCCGCTCAGCCTGCCCCGGGCGGTAGCCAATTCCCCCTTGGGCGGCAGCAATCGCCCCAGCCCCGATATGCCGGGCCGGGCTTCACCCAGATTCATATAAATCGCTTCAACCTGATGGCTATCCAAAAGATACGTCTCATGATAAACGGTCAGATCCTGCCGCGTGCGCTGGCGATTGATCGCCTCTTTCCACCAGTTGGTATGCGGCTCGGCATGTGTCCATGCCAGCAGATCATCCAGATTCCGCCAATGCTGTAAATAGCCGAAATGCTTCCATCCCAATGAGATACGTTCTGATACAAGCAGCCCCTTCTTGCTTGAAAGGGCATCGGCGATGGCCTTGTCGGCATTTTTCCGCAGCTTTTGCAGATAAGCCGTCGCCCGAAGGCTTTTTGCGATCACACCCATACGCACCATACATAACGGCCGAGGCCCAGTTTCGGCAGGTTGCCAGGCGAGTGTTTGGATGTTCATGATGCGAAAGACCTTCGGCAATGAAAAAATCAGTCGCGGGCGCGGACATTTTCCATCAGCCATTTCAGCCGACGGGGCGGGGCGATGAAAGTCGGAATCTTGATCGGCGTGTTTTCAACAAACTCGCGCGTGCTTAATATCCGACCATCAATTCTCCCGTATTGGCAGCCCGCTTCGCTGGCGATCACCGAGCCAGCCATCACATCGTGCCGATGCTCGCCCTTGAAGGTCGTGCTCACAAATCGGCCACATGAGGCAAAGACCATTTCGCAGCAGGCAGAGCCGAGCGTTCGAAGCCGACCCGGCACAGTGCGGGTATCAAGCGCCCTGGCAGAGTTGCAATCGATCCCGACATTATCCTGCGGGTGATACGCATCGGCGTCGCGGGCGAAAATCGGCTTGCCGTTACAAAAAGCACCCTGACCCAAGACTGCGTGATAAGTCTCGCCCAGTTGAGGAATTGCGATCACGCCCAAAACGGGCTCACCTTCGTGTGCCAGGCCCACGGAAATGGCCCAGAGGGGCATTTGGTGCACCAGATTACCGGTGCCGTCGATCGGGTCAATCGACCAGAGCCGAGGCCCGCCCGATCCCGTTTCGGCATATTCTTCGCCGGTAAGCGTGTCCTGCGGGAAGCGTACGGCCAGCTCAGCCCGCAGAAATTGCTCCATATCTTTATCAAGATCCGTCACATACGAATCATCGGCCTTTTCCTGCGGAGTCAGCGTCTCGCAGCGGCGAATCGCCATGCGGCCCGCTTCGGCCACAATGCCCAAAACGCTGTCAAGGTCTCGAAGAAGTTCGGCAGTCAGGCTCTCGCTGATCGGTGGCATGGTCGGCTCGTGGAATTGTCGATGATCATTGTCTTTAAGAACACTATCATACATCAGCCATCGGTCTGCGGGATAGCCAGATTCGTTGAACATCCGCCAGCATCAATAGCTGTCGGCCGATATCACTTCGCCGCCACGAATGGTCGAAAGTGCTTGCCATGGCATTAGATTAACTGTGTTTTTCATGAATCGCACTGAGCCATCGCATAAGGCCACATTTACCCCGCCAGGATGACGCGAGCGAGCACCCAATGAATGAAGCATTGCATCGGCGGTATTGGTGCAGGGGGCCTGCAATGAAATGAAATTCTGGCACTGGCCAATATCGGGCGAGGCCGAATTCGGGGCAATTCGGGTATTGATCTGATACGTACCCGGCTCGTCATTCCAGATCCGGGCCCGGCGATCAACCGGCGAAACTCCGTTGGGCTGCGGCACCTGAAGCATCTCCATGAATGCCATGGTATTACTTGTGCCATCGGTAATTTCACCAATCGATGCGCCATAAGCAATCCAGAACGGCGACCCGCCAGGCAACTGCGGAAAAAATGAGCCGGTACCCCAGTTGATGCCATAGTTGCCTTTATAATCCATGACTGTTGTCGGAAATGTACCGCCTGCATTAAAGAGATAAGTTGTATCGGAAGGGCAGATCCATGTGCGAATCTGGGTCATCCGGGTGGTGGCATTTTCAGGGGTATTGAAAGCGAGCAGATTATTATAACTGTTGTAAATGGCTGATTGTTCGATGTATGGAAAAACGGCGATACAAAAAGGGCGACGATAGGTCGATCCGGCTGGCATCTGGCCTGTAGCGGTGCTACGGCCGATTGCGCCGATTGGGAATCGGTCAAAAGCGTCGTGATAAGTCTGGATGCCGATAGCAAGCTGTTTCATATTGTTGACGCACTGGATGCGCCTGGCTGCCTCCCGCGCTGACTGCACAGCCGGCAAAAGCAGGCTGATCAAAACGGCAATAATCGCAATAACAACAAGCAGCTCAATCAGCGTGAAACCTTTTCGAATCGAAATTGAATAAACACTTTTACACATATAGATATGCATTGATATTATGCTCAATTCTCAGGCCGATTGCCCACACGCTCAATTGCGGCAGCAAAGCCCATTGCCAGCATGGCACCAGCGAAACCGAATAGAAAATGCGATGCTGAAGGATAGATCACGCCCCAACGAATCGACCCATAAGGCCACCCATTAAAATGGGCAATGCCCACGCGTGCCAGCGGCTTGGTCATGTGTGCCAGCCCGCAGGCAATAGCCACCAGCATGCGGCTGCGGCGAATGGCGACAAGCCCTGCATAGAGCAAGTCAAGTGTTGCTCCGGCCAGCAGATAGGTGAACCACCGAAACGGGTCACGAAAGCCCCAGAAGGGCAGCATTGCCATGCTGGCCGCACCCATCGACGACGCCACCGCCGCCCAGCGAAACGCCGAATTTCGCCGCCCTGTCACCAGCAAAGCCATCCAGCCCAGCCCCTGGTGGCCCGGCATTTCCACCAGCCCCCGGCTGAGCCCATGCAGGCAGACGGCCACCGCACCAAGGCCAGCCAGCAGGGCAAGCTCGGCCAGCGACACGCTATTTTTAAGAGGAAAGCTCTTTGATTCGATCCCGGGCGACCACACGCCAGCGGCTGGGGGCATTGTCCGACTCCTCCACCAGAAGTACGGCAAGATGATTTCTTAAGATTGGCCGAACCCAGTGGCCTGTGTCAATAAGGGCATCATCGGCTGGAATAACGCCTGACTCCGTTTCAACTCGATCTATTCCCGCTGATTCACGAAGTTGTGAAATGGTAAAACAGCCCGAAATCTCGCGCAGGCCCTGCCGCCAGAGAAAACGCCCATCATTGCCTGAGGCATGCAGCCCCACCGCCGCCAGTGCACCAATCACGCCGCCCTCTGTGCCCGTCAGGCCTGTCAGAAAAATGTTTTCGCGGTTAGCAAGCTGACAAGCATCGTCCATCATCAGCACTTGTGTTTTGGCAGACTGGCCAAATGCAATCACCGCTGGCGAAATGGCCGAAAATTTCGCCACACAAAGCCCCGCATCACTGCCGGGGGCACTTTCATTTTGAAGAAAATGCGACGCAATTGAAATGACATCGGCCCGGCAATTTGCGTCAAATTCAGCGAGAATACAAGCACTACTATTGTGAGATGTGTAAGGAATACGCGGATCAACCAGCAATTGATGGCGCGTGATCGACCCGATTTTCACGCCGCTGATGGTCGATTCCAGCCAACGGGCAAGCTGTCGGGCCAGGTGGCCAGTGCCACGGCTTTCGAGGTTATCCGTATCATCAATCCCAATCAGCCATTTATTCATTTGATTATAATACGGGTAATGTCGCGAATGCGTGCTTCATGCGGCATTGTGGGTGAAACCAGTTTCACACTACCTCGATTATTGAAATCGAGAATCACTTCATCATTGATTTCGCTTTTGGTCATTTTTTTGGTGCCCTCCCGGCCCGTGATCGCCACTTCCTGAAATTCCATCACACCAGACGATTTCAAAACCGCCAGCAGGGATGGCCCTTCCTGCGGATTACCTTCCGCAAAAATAGTGGCGAGTGGCAGTTTTTTCAAGTCGTCAAGGCTAAACGGCTGCATGCTTCCATCCGCACGCACAAGTTGAAATACAATCAATGATGGCGTTGATGCTTTTTCAGATGAATTTTGATTTGATTTGGCTACATCCGAAATTGCATTTTGATTTCGGCCACAGCCACAAAAAAAGCATACGACCGTTGCGATAAAAATGAAATGAGTCTTGATTCCTCGCATTTTTCACCTCATCGCATTTCAAATGAAAAAAGAGATGCCACAATCTGATGACATCTCTTTTCGATTTTTGTTTTCACATCAGCTGGAAAGCCGACCCAATTTCCAGCCGATCAGGCTGCCTTGCCTGCATCAATCTCTTTGGCGAGATGGCTGTGATGTCGGCTATAAAGCACATAAATCATCAGTCCAATACCGAGCCAGACAAAAAGCCGCAGCCAGTTTTCACTCGGCAGGCTGAACATCAGCAGGCCACAGGTTAGAATGCCCATAATCGGCACGAAGGGGTATAGCGGAGCAACATAAGGTCGCTCAGCATCAGGGTTGGTTTTACGCATAATCAGCACGGCAAAACAGACGATCACAAAGGCCATGAGCGTGCCGATGGAAACCAACTCCGAGAGAATTCGCAGCGGCAAAAAGCCAGAGAGCAGGGCGACAAAGCAGCCAGTCAGAATCGTACTCTTGTAAGGAGTACGATATTTCTCGTGAATGGCCCCAAAGAAAGAATCAGGCAGCAGGCCGTCGCGAGCCATCGCCAGCAACA
>JBILGL010000654.1:0-2598 GCA_044351075.1 Isosphaeraceae bacterium
GATCGGTCGTTGAGGGCTTTATCCCCACTGGATGGTATCCGACATCAGTTGCAGTAACCCCGGATGGCAAGAATTTGCTTATTGGGGTGGGTAAAGGGAACCAGACGAAGCCGAACCCTGTCGGGCAGGATGCTGCAATTGATTTCAATAAGTTGAAGGATCAGGTGGGTGGCAAGCCGGCGCCTGATGATATTCGCAAGATGGTTTCGCTCTACAAGTTCCCTTACATCGGAACAACTCTTTCCGGTGCCCTGTCAATCGTCAAAGTGCCTTCCGACGAAGAGCTTGCAGAGCATACGACAATTGTTTATCGCAATTGCCCTTACTCGGATTTGATGCTCAAGGCGGCCAAAGCACCGGCGCGGAAGACAGCAATCCCGACCAAAGTTGGCGAAAAATCACCCATTGAGCATGTGCTTTATATCATTAAAGAGAACAGGACTTACGACCAGGTTTTCGGTGATATTCCGCGCGGCAATGGCGACCCTTCACTGGTTCTTTTTGGTGAGGAAGTGACTCCTAATCATCACAAATTGGCCAATGATTTTGTGTTGCTGGATAATCTCTACTGCAACGGGCATGTTTCGGCCGATGGCCACCCATGGAGCACGGCGGCTTACAACACGGATTACATTGCTCGCAACTGGGCCCTGACTTATTCGCGTCGGGCGGGTGTGGACGACGACGACGACGGTGAACTTTCCCGTCCGCCCAGCGGCTATATCTGGGATCTTTGCGCACGTAAAGGTCTTTCTTACAGGAGCTATGGCGAATATGGCTCGCGCGTTAGTCAGCCGGATGGTTCACTACGGATGGAAGGCCGGGCACCAGGGCTTGTGGGCCACATGTCACCCTATTATGGGCTTGGAAAGACACCTGGCGTGAGGCTGCGTGATACGGATAACGCTGCGATTTTCATCGAAGAATTCAACGAATTCTGCAAAAACGGCAACCTGCCGAATTTCATGATTATGAGTCTGGGTGAGGATCACACCGATGGCACCCGCCCTGGCAGCTTTACGCCGCAGGCATGCGTTGCTTCGAATGATCTGGCCCTGGGCCGAATCGTCGAGGCAGTGACAAAGTCCAAATACTGGCCGAAAATGGCAATTTTTGTGATCGAGGACGATGCCCAGAACGGCCCCGATCATGTGGACGCACACCGCACAATCGGGCTGGCGATCAGTCCCTATACCCGTCGCGGCCATCTTGACAGCACTCAGTACAGCACTTCGAGCATGCTTCGCACGATGGAGCTGATTCTGGGCCTGCCGCCAATGTCTCAGTTTGACGCATCGGCCACTCCAATGTTTGAGTCGTTCACGGACAAGGCAGATTTGACTTCGTACACCGCCCTGCCCGCCCGTATTGATGTGAATGCTAAGAATACGGCGCTGGCTTATGGTGCCGAACGCTCAGCCAAGATGGACTTTACGGAATATGACAAGATCGACGACTTTGAACTCAACGAAATTCTCTGGCGAGCGATCAAAGGCCCTAATGCACCGCTGCCACCCGCTGTGCGTCGGGCAATTGCCTTCAGGGCGGTTGATCCACCCAAAGCTCCCGGTGGGAAGTGATTGTTCGGAATAGATATGCAGACGCCTCGTAGCGATTATTTCACTACGAGGCGTTTTAGTTTAGCTACCAAAGTGGACTTAATTTTTACCGGCGGTGTTAAAAGCTTCCAGTAAGGATTTGGCTTCAACACTGACACTCACAAATGGACTTTTAGTGAGCGATTCGACTTCAAGGCTCGTTAGTTTGACCAGATTGGTCAGCTTCTTATCGACAGCGGCATGGAGCGACTTCAAAGCCTGAAGCTGAAATGCCTCAATACGGTTTTGCTTCTCGGTTGCATTTTCAAGCCGGATGGTTGACTCAAGCGTTTTTGCGTCAAGCAATTCGCGAAGAATATCGACTGCCTGTCGGTCGTCGTGTCGAATGAGTGCAAAAGCGGCATTATACGCCACGTCTTTTTCAGGGTCTGAAAGACGTTTACGCAGAGCGGCTGCTGAGACATCACCACCACAGAAACCAAGTGCATACACAGCACGAAGCCGAACTTCCGGCTCAGTTGCCTCGGACGCTTTTGCCAGAGGGCCAACAACATTTTCGGCCGTGATCGCACCATCTTGTCGGGCGGCCTGTCGGGCGAGGCTTTCGGAGGACGAAATGCGAACAGCCATCGGCTGATTGTCGGCCAGTGCCTGGGCAAGGGCGGTCAGGGCGTTGGCTGATTTACCGGATGAGGCCACACCTTCGCTGATTTGAAAGACACCGAGTGTCAGGGCAAGGTATTGCTTGGCTTCAGTGTTATCACCAGAAGTTTGTGCGATCTCCGATTCCAGCAGTTCAGTCAGATCGCCAAGAAGCTTAGGGTCTGTTTGAAGCTGTTTTTCGTTGCTGATCAGACTCGCCAGTTCGTAAGCGGCACGAAATCGCCGATTGGCATTTTCTGAACGAATCACGCGAACGTACTCATTGACGTCCCGTTCTCCGCCGGCAAGCTTGCCAAATAGCAGCCAGACTGCGATCACGACGCAGACAACAATGGCGGGAATCACGAAAAGCTGGACGATAAAGCTGGCGTCCGGC
>JBILGL010000140.1:0-8951 GCA_044351075.1 Isosphaeraceae bacterium
CTATGATGAACCGACTATCGATAAAATCATTGATTACATCGACAAAAACGATACGATCGAAGGCCCCTCAGGTCTCAAGCCTGAACACCTGCCAGTTTTCGATTGCTCGTTCCCGCCTGCCGGTGGTGGTCGTTCGATTCATTACCGGGGCCACGTCAAGATGATGGCGGCTGTGCAGCCATTCCTCTCGGGCGCGATCTCCAAAACGGTCAACATGCCGAACGATGCGACCGTTACCGATATTCGCAACGCCTATCTTGAAGGCTGGAAGCTTGGCCTGAAGGCCTTGGCGATCTATCGCGATGGCTCCAAGGGAAGCCAGCCGGTAACAACCTCTAAAGAAGACTCCAAGACGGAAGTCAAGGCAGAAGCCGCAACCACGGTTGCCCCGGCATCAGTCCCAGCTCCTGCTCCTATCGTGACTCAAACGGTTAATACGCCTCAGCCACGCCGGATTCGTCTGCCGGATACGCGCCAGAGTATGACCCACAAGTTCGACATTCAGGGTCATGAAGGCTATATCACCGTTGGCTTCTTCGAAAATGGCCAGCCAGGTGAGCTTTTCATCACTATGGCCAAAGAAGGTTCCACCGTTGGTGGCCTGATGGATGTCATTGGCACGCTCGTTTCAATGGGCCTGCAATATGGCGTGCCTCTTGAGGTCTTCATCAAGAAGTTTGCCCACGGCCGCTATGAGCCTTCCGGCTTCACGCGCAACCCGGATATCCCGATTGCCAAGAGCATTACAGACTATATCTTCCGCTGGCTTGGCATTCAGTTTATCCCCGGCTATCGTGAGGCCAACACACCTCAGCGTGAACAGTCGGCCGAAGTTTCCACCGAACCGAGCACCAAGGCCCCAGTCGCTGCTCCAGTTGCTGTTGCTCCAGCTCCTGTACCAGTTCCTGCAATGCCAGCCCCCGTTTCGGGCGGCTCGGTTGAATCCGCCAGCAGTCGTTTGGAAATTGTTGGGACGTCTGCTCAGCAGGAACAATTTGCCAACTTCCAGAGCGATGCCCCTGCCTGCGACTGCTGCGGCAGCCTGACTGTTCGCTGTGGCACCTGCTACCGCTGCTTTAATTGCGGTAACTCGATGGGCTGTGGTTGATTTCACCCCTCGATTTGTTTGACCCGTTAAACCCCTGAGCTTACCGTTCAGGGGTTTTTTGTTGACCACGTTGCTTGAACCATTGAAAATAAATGAATTCAGCCGATCATCATCAAGGAGCGGAAAATGCGTCTCGCCATCAAGACATACATTCATATCATTATATTATTATCTCTTTATGCGATTCCACTATCATTAACTGCAAGTGATCGCTCCAAAAATATATTGGTTCTCATTGCCGACGACTGGGGCTGGCCACATGCCTCAATCGCTGGTGAACCCGAACTGAAAACGCCCGTGTTTGATCGCGTGGCCAGCGAAGGCTTGCTCTTTAACAATGCCTTTGCCTCTGCACCTTCCTGCACCGCTTCCCGCGCGGCATTGCTCACAGGCCAATATCACTGGCGTCTGGAAGAAGGTGCCAACCTCCACTCGATTCTTAAGATCAAATTCCCGGTCTATACCGAACTGTTGGCTGATAAAGGTTTTCACGTTGGCTTCACTCGCAAGGGTTGGGCACCCGGTAAAGAAAATCTGGGCGGCCGAACGCAAAACCCGGCAGGCAAGCGTTACACCGGTTTTGATGAATTTATGAGTGCTCGTACGGCTGGGCAGCCATTTTGCTTCTGGTTTGGAAGTATTGATCCGCACCGGGCCTATGACCGTGATGCCGGAATCAGGGCACGGAAAGATCCCGCCAAGGTTCGCTTGCCGCGTGAGCTGCCTGATAACGACGTCACCCGCCGCGACATGCTCGATTATTTCACCGAAATCGAGCGATTTGATCGCGAAGTGGGTGAAATTCTCGAAAAGCTTCGAAAATCGGGCGAATTAGACCAAACGCTTGTCGTTATTACAGCCGACAATGGTCGTCCATTCCCGCGCGGCAAGGCCACGGTTTACGATGCCGGCACACATATTCCGCTGGCAATTCGCTGGCCGGGCGGCATCAAAAACCCTGGCCGGAAGATCGACGACTTTGTGAGCCTGACGGATCTGGCCCCGACATTTCTTGATCTTCTTGGTTTTGAAGGTCTGCCGGATCGTACCGGAAAATCGCTTCGCCCGATCTTTGAAAGTGATCGTGCAGGGCGGGTTGATCCCTCACGTGACCATGTTCTCACCGGCATGGAGCGACACACGGCATGCCGGGATGTTGGCCCGAATCTGCCTCGTGGCGGTTATCCGATGCGTGCCCTGCGGACTTCTGATTTCCTCCTGATTCATAATTTCGAAAGTGGCCGCTGGCCAATGGGCGACTGGCTTGCTCTTGAGAAGGATAAAGCCCAGTGGCCGACATTCGAGCAGCTTTCTTCGAACACGCATCTGACATTTGGCGATTGCGATGCCGGCCCTTCCAAAGCCTGGCTGATTTTGAATCGGGAAAAGGCGGAAAAAGAATTTCAACTTGCATTTGGCAAGCGGGCTGAATTTGAGCTTTATGACCTCAAAAACGATCGGGATCAGCTCGTCAATGTGGCAGCTGATCCAGCCTATAAGTCCCGGATCGATGAAATGAAAATGCAACTTGACAAACATCTGAAAGAGACAAAAGATCCGCGCACTACCGGTCAGGGTGATATTTTCTCCCGGTTTGAATATCTTGGTAATGATCAGGCGGAAGCTCCGGCGAAAAAAGCGGTAAACAAGAAAAAACAGGCCGCTAAAAAGAAAGAGATCTCGAAATCATGATGAAATACCAATTGAAAGTTGCAACTCCACTTGCATTTGCAGCTCTATTGCTTGCGAGCCTATCCACAAAGGCTGCCGAGCCGGTTTTTTCGCGCGTTTTTGGCCCTGAGATTAAAACCGGGCCATACAAGCATCCAGCCTGTCTGGAAGAGCTTTCCAATGGCGACCTGCTCTTGGTTTATTACGGTGGCGAAGGTGAATATGCCAACGATACTGCCGTTTTCGCCAGCCGCTTGAAAAAGGGGGCTTCGCAGTGGTCTGCGCCGAAAGAGGTCGCGCGAGATCCGATCCGTTCGCTGGGCAATGGCGTCATCTGGCAGGCACCTGATGGTCATGTCTGGCTCTTTTATGTCGTCCGGTTCGGTCCAACCTGGTCCGACAGTCGCATTCAGGCCAAAATCTCAAAGGATCAGGGCGAAACATGGTCTGATCCGACAGTCGTCAGTTTTGAACGTGGCCTGATGGTGCGTAATCGCCCGATTACACTTGCCAATGGTATGTATCTGCTTCCAGCTTATGAAGAAAAGGGTGAAGACAAAGAAGAAGTCGGCAAAGAGAGCGTTTCGACCAGCTTCTTATTCGACCCGAAAAAGCCGGCCGATGGCTGGAAACGACTTGGTTCCATTAGTTCCCCCAAAGGGAATATACAACCGGCAATTGTCGAACTTGAGCCCGGTCAACTGCTTGCGTATTGTCGCAGAGGTGGCGGCTATGGCCCGAATTCATCGGGATTTATCGTAGCAGGCGAATCAAAGGACGGTGGCCGAACATGGTCGCAGGGTCATGACACTGCATTTCCGAACCCTAACTCGGCTGTTGACATGATCAAGCTGAAAAACGGCCATCTCATGCTGATCTACAACCATAGCATGACGGTGCGCACACCACTCTCTGTAGCCATCAGCGACGATAATGGTAAAACATGGCCGTTTCGCCGCGACCTGGCCACGGAATATAACGCTTTTGCATACCCATACTTTTTTCAGGCGGCTGATGGGCGAATTCAGGCCGTTTACACGTCGGATCAACGCAAAGTGATCAACCATGTCATTTTTGATGAAGCGTGGGTGAGAGAAGGTGCTGCAAAACCGGTCAAATAGTCGAAAAAATCAAGAAATGAATGTAGAAGAATCACAGGAAGAGGCATTGCCTCTCAAGAGCTTTACGCCTGATTCGTGGGCCCGACTGGCGCTGGCAGAGCCGTTGACGCTGCTGAACGACCATGCCTGGCTTGAGAAAAAAGCAGCGGCCAATGCCCTTGAACTATTAAACCGCTGGCCGGGTAAGGAAGCTCCGGAAGCATGGGTCAGCGTGCTCACAGGCATCGCCAAGGACGAAACCATTCACCTGGCTCAAGTGACCCGTATTTTGGCTCGGCGCGGTGGGCAGCTTTCACGCACCCATTCCAATAGCTATGCCAACCGCCTGCGGCTGCTGGTTCGCAAGGGGCAGGGCACCCTTGAGCTGCTTGATCGTCTCCTTGTTTCAGCGCTGATAGAGCTGCGAAGCTGTGAGCGATTTCATGTGCTGGCCATGGCGGCTACAGATGTCGATCATGAGTTGGCAAGCCTCTACAAAACGCTCTGGACGAGCGAAATGGGGCATTATCATGTGTTTCTCAAGCTGGCCTCGGGTGTGCTGAAAAAAAAGCCTGAAGTTGTCGAAGAGCGATGGCAGCAGATGCTGACGGATGAAGCAAAAATACTTTTGTCAGAACCATCTGGGCCGCGGATGCACAGTGGGTTTGACAGTTGATATGGTTTACCAATTGAGAATTGATCCGAAAATTGCAACAGCGAGATTTCATTCAGTTTAAATCGAAAGAAGCGGAAAATCTGGGGCTTTCATCATGGCGAAGCGAAAAAAGAATATCGATTTCAGTGGCTTGATCGACTCTGATTCGCCCTGGAATTCTGTGACGATGAAAGATATTAAAGCAAATTTCGATTCAGCGGTTGTCTCGCGTGGCGTGGATTATCAAAAAGCTGGGACGGTCATTAAATTATCTTTCAAGAATAATATTCTGAAAGGCGTTGTTCATGGATCAAGTCTTTACGATACGGAAGTTCGCATTCAAAATAGAAACAATTCAAAAAATAGTGCTTATCAAATTCAGCTTGAATCAGAGTGTACTTGCCCTTATGAACTTGAATGCAAGCATGGCGTGGCACTTGTGGCCCAGTGGATTGAATTGCGTGAAAATACAGGGTTAAGCTCACAGATTGTGCAAGGCAATTTTAATAGAAAGAAGGAACAGATCAAGACTGAGGCTGTGATCAATGCCGAATCCGATCTCATTTTGACGAACCATTTTTCCAAAATGAAACTCAAGGATCTGGCTGCTTATACCGTTGATCTATTACGCAACCAGCCTGAAAAATATGAAGAGAAACTGATTGCAATTTCAATTGCACAGGGTGATATTACCACACAGGCCCACGGTTTAAATTCTGCAATCCAGCGGCTGGAAAAAAATGAAAATATGACATCGGCGAATCAGACAGCTTTGTTGACGAATATTATTAAGCTGACAAAATCACTGCATCAGCAAGGTCAGTGGGAGACGATTGTTACGCTGATCAAACCACTTTTGCTGAGCCAATTCCGGCTGTATCGGGTCGGTCGAATCACAAGGCAAATGCTGGTTAGGCTCGAGGAGATTATGCCGGTTTTAACCGATTCTGTCGAAAAAAACCGACTTTCCGCCCAGCAGAAATTTATTTTCTGGCTTGAGCTTTTATTGTGGGATCCTGAAAAGACATTGATTAGAGCCACTGAAACTCTGGGAAAAATCAAACGTGATGCAAAATTCTGGCAAATAATCGCCAGTGATTTCAAGAAAATGATGCTGGATCGTCTCGCCCTGACAAACGGAAAATACGATCTTTCCGGTTTCGGTACTGGTCTTGATCTTTTCAGTGATGAATTGATCGATGCGAGGCTGGATCATATTGCCGAAGAACTTTATCGATTCGAGGCACAAAAATCAGGTGATGACAAACGTCTGAAAGAGTTTTTCAAAAATACCGATGATATTGATAAGCTGCGTGGCTTACTGATCAGTAAAATCAATGACAAAAGCTACGGGTTTAATCGCAAAGATTGTAAACCTGAGCTTTTGCAATTAATTCAGATGGCTGAGAGAAACGAAGACTTTCAAGCGGTGCTTGGCCTTTATACGTTCTGGTTATTTGAAATTGAAATGAATGAACAGGTCTTTGAAAAGATGTTTCAAGTGGCGGATAAAGTTGCATTAAAAAATGAAATGGCGCATGCTTTGGTTGATTATCTTCATGCCAATAAATCTCCATTTTATGCCGCAGAATCTAAAGATAGGAACATGCCGCTGCCCGAATGGCCTGTCGAATTACCGACATTTTTGAAAATCAGTCATACGAAAAATAATCAGCCAAGAAACCATGGCTCAAATATAATTATATTAATATTAATCAAAGCCAACCTTTTTGAACGGGCCTTGGAATATTATGAAAATAACGTAGCTGATAGAAAGAATAGTGATTACTCGACATGGTCGCATTCCCATGCACTCGATTTACTGACTTTACACTTTAAGAAAAGTCATACGGAACGATGCATTGCCTATCATCTCGACCTCCTGCAAAATTACCTCAAGGAAACCACTGAGCAGGCTTACATAACCGCTAGAATAAGAATCGAGCTGATGTTTGATATCTTTGCCCAGATCAAGCAGGAAGACCAGTGGTTTGGGCTGGTAAAAAATTTGAAGGAAACATTCCACAAGCGAAGAAATTTCACGAAGATGCTCGAAAATCTTGAAACAAATAAGCATGAGTCGCTTGCTAAAGGCAGATGAGTGAAAAAGATGAAGTAGTCATTGAAAATTACCGCAACCCCCTTGCCGCAGGCGGGCAAATCTGATTTAAGATAATAAATTGTGAATCTTAAATGATTGATTCACTCTCTGATAGACCTCAACCCCTCTTCTTCAATCGATTGAGTTGCAAAAATGATACATCGACCTCTTTCCGCAATTTTATTCTGCCTCACGGCACTTCTTTTTGCCTCAACGGCCACAGCGCAGCAGCACTGGGTGCATTATCCCGGCGGCGATGGCCCGGGCAAGGGCAAAAAAATTGTGCTGATCAGCGGCGATGAGGAATATCGCTCCGAAGAATCAATGCCGATGCTGGGCAAACTGCTGGCGAAGCGGCATGGCTTTGATTGCACTGTGCTTTTCGCAGTTGATCCGAAGGACGGCACGATCAACCCCAACGTCAATAACAACATCCCGGGGCTGGAATCGCTTAAGGATGCCGATCTGGTCATCATGTGCCTGCGGTTCCGGAACCTGCCTGATGACCAGATGAAGCATGTGGTTGATTATGTCGAAAGCGGCCGCCCGATTGTGGCCCTTCGCACCTCAACCCACGCCTTTAATATGAAGCCCGGCGGCACCTATTCCAAGTATTCGTTTAACAGTAAGGAGTGGGATGGCGGTTTTGGCCGGCAGGTGCTGGGCGAAACGTGGATCAGCCACCACGGAGCCCACGGCAAGCAGGCCACTCGCGGCATCTTTGCCCCTGGGCAGGAATCAAGCGTGCTGCTCAAAGGAATTAAGTCGGGCGAGATTTTCGGTCCGACAGACGTTTACGGCGTGACGATTCCGTTGCCGGGCGACAGCCAGCCGCTGGTGCTGGGCGAAGTCGTTACGGGAATGAA
The DNA here is from genome assembly GCA_044351075.1 of Isosphaeraceae bacterium. Lineage (GTDB taxonomy): Bacteria > Planctomycetota > Planctomycetia > Isosphaerales > Isosphaeraceae > QWQI01. The sequence goes on from JBILGL010000140.1 coordinate 7,502, forward strand.
CCCGGCTGACCCGCCGCTGGAAGGCCCGAAGAACAAGCCGATGATGCCCGTGGCGTGGACAAAGAGCTACAAGACGGCTTCCGGTAAAGTGTCGAAGATCTTCACCACCACGATGGGTGCCAGCCAGGACCTTGAAAATGAGGCACTCCGGCGGCTCATCGTGAATGCAGCCTATTGGGGTCTGGGCCTTGAAAACAAGATACCTGACAAGGCTGATGTGGCGATTGTGGGCGAGTATAAGCCCACTAAATATTCCTTTAATGGCTACACCAAAGGAAAAAAACCAGCAGATTTTGCACAAAACCCTTGAAATATCGAGGGCTAAATGCATAGGATACCCCAAAAGGCAATATAAAGTTAATTCGCTCTGCGAATTTTCGAGATGATGCCTGAAAAAGTCCCGGCAGATCCCGGGCAAGTCGTACAGGACGGGCGTCGGGTGTGAAAACCCGACGCTCGTTCTGTTTTCGATAATGGCCCAGATGCTTTTTGAAATCAATAAATGAATATGACGAATTATATTTTGGTTTAAGTAGCTTTTAACGAAGGGGCAAATTACAGAATTTGATAAATATATATTAATAATCATGAAATAATCCGGTTATTAATTCATTAACTTTGTGATAAAAATGTAATTTTAGTGTTTCTTTTGACATCGTTCACACAAATGTTAATTTTTATAGAACAACAAGTGTACTTTTTGCATCATCGATTGAATTAGAGATTGGATGGAGAATCTGACATGGCCGTTCTGCCTCGCGAAGTTTCGAATGATCATTTCCACTCCAGCTCGATTCTTGATACATTTTCGAGTTGCAAATTTAATCAGCAAAAACCTGTCAGTCCTGCGGCGATAGCACCTTCAGGATCAGTTGCGTTTGCGGCGGTGATTCAGGCTTCGACATGGACGAAAGAGGAAGTCACGGTTGGCTTTCTCGAGAATGATCCACCTTATGCCCTCGGGTTGACGGCACTCATTCAGCAGCTTGCCCCGACCTGGCTTGAAAATACGGGCCTTTGGTTTCGGTTTTTACCGGCAGGTTGGCAAATGGCGGATGTCCGTGTCAGTTTCGACCCCAACGGCGGCTTCTGGTCGTGGATGGGTAGCCAGAGTGCCTCCGGTTCCCGCAACGTTGCCAGCTTGAATCTCGGCTTTAGTGCGCAGTCTTTTGCCAATGTGGAGGATCGGCAGCGACTGATTCTGCATGAATTTGGCCATGCTCTGGGCTTGGCGCATGAACACCAGAACGCCGGCGACATGATCGATGTCAACAAAGCTGTGGAATATTATCGCAACAACGGCCTGGGAAACCTGACGGAAGAGCAGCTCAGGGCCCAGTTTGAGCAGATTCCAAAGGCTGATCTCGACCCGCGCAGCTCCAGCTTTGACCCTAAATCGGTCATGCTTTACCCTTTCCCGGCCGGGATTTTTAAAGATGGCCCCACAAGT
>JBILGL010000655.1:0-2590 GCA_044351075.1 Isosphaeraceae bacterium
TCTCTGGCTTGAAAGCCCAATCGACCAAACGGCCGGCCTGCGGCTCGGAATTGAAGGTCAGTCGCGGCTCTACCTTAATGGCCAGAAAGTAACCAACCCCCGGCCAACTGCTGGCGGCAAGCTGGCGGAAGAGCCGATTGCGCTGAACCTGAAAAAAGGCATGAATGTCATTACGCTGGCGACCGATCGCGTCCCTGCTGGCGAAAATCGGCTCCAGATGACCATTCAATCAGCGGCTTCGGTTCGTATCATGGCCAACGGCCCGGAAACAACCACAGCCGCGGCTGAAGAGTGATCGATTCATCAATCGTGATCAAAAATCAAAGCGGGAGGGGCAATGCCTCTCTCGCTTTTTTATTGTCAGGTGATGTTTTAAAAAAAACGCAAAATGGCGGGATAAACAAATCACCATCGCCAGAGGATAGTGCCCCAGTTCAGCCCGGCGCCAAAGCCGCAGGTCAGCAGCAGGTCGCCTCTTTGAATTTCGCCGCGTTCTGATAGCTCATTCATCGCAATGGGAATTGATCCGCCTGACGTATTCCCGTATCGCTCCAGATTCTTGAAAACACGCTCGCGATCAAAACCCATGACATCGCTGGCAGAGTGAATAATGCGGATATTCGCCTGATGAGGGATGAACCAGCGGATATCGTCAATGGTTACACCGGCACTGGCAAGCACCTGATTTGATGAATCAGCCAGAATTCGCACCGCCCATTTGAAAACGGCACGGCCATCCATCGTGAGAAAATGAAGGCCGTTTTCCAGAGCTTCGCTCGATGGCGGAATGCGGCTGCCGCAGGCAGGTCGGCTCAGAAGATCACCGCCCGAGCCATCGGCACCAAGCTGATAAGCAATCATCCCCTGCTCTGGCGAGCCCGGGCCCAGCAGCACAGCGCCGGCACCATCGCCAAAAAGCGGGAAACTCTTCTGATCACCAGGGTTAATGATACGGCTGTTACAGTCTCCGCCAATCACCAAAGCCAGCTTGCTGTTGCCTGTGGCCACAAACTGGCTGGCCGTCGCAAGTGCAAAGGCAAAGCCCGCACAGGCCGCCTGAACATCAAATGCCGGGCAAGTCAGCCCAAGTTGATTCTGCACCTGGCAGGCGACCGAAGGCGTGCTCATGTCGGGCGTAAACGTGCCGACAATCAATAAATCAATATCTTCCGGCTTGCACCCAAATTTTTCCATCGCACGCCGGGCAGCCCTCAGGCAGAGGTCGCTGGTGGCATGATGCGGCGGGGCAAATCGCCGCTCAAGGATGCCTGTGCGATTATAAATCCAGTCAGGATCAAAGCCGTAAATTCTTTGCAAATCTTGATTTGTAAAAACTTCGTCGGGCACGTAGTGGCCGGTGCTGAGAATTTGTACGCCGGTCAGGCTGCGAATTGGGTAGCCTTCTGACAAACTTTCGGCTGTACTCATGCGCAACAACTGCCAATTTCTGCTGTCAGGATTTCTCGGCGCGACGCCAGAACCGGTCTGGTTTCTGATCGGTAAAATATAGAAAATCCTTGATGATATGAATAGATCAAAATTGATCGGAAACGGCCGAGAAGGCGAATCTCATGACTGATACTCACATCATCCGGCTTAGGGGCGGCTGGCGGCAACTCGCTCCTGCTCCTGAAAAAATCTGCTCACTGCCTATCCAAGTGCTTGAATTGGATGATCTTAACAATCATTATACTTTAGCCCGTGCCTTTAATCGCCCACCTTCAGCCGGCGATCATCTCACCATTCACGTCTGTTGGAATCAAACACCGTACATGGTTCGATTAAGCATCAATCCTGGCGAGTCAATCGAGCAACCGCCAGCCTCCGGTAAATGGGCGCTCGCTGAGGGCATCAATCGATACATCCTCACAATCGAATTTCAGGCCGATCGAATCACCGATCAATTGCCCTGGGGCCATTTCTGGCTTGAGCTTCAGGATCCGTCCTGACCGACTTTTACGAGTTTTCAGGCTGCGGCCGTCGAAACAGGCCCATAAGCACCAGCACTACCGCTGAAGCGATCGAAATTCGGCTTCCAAGGCGAAAGCTGGGTGGGTCGTAAGTATAAACCAGCTTATGAGTTCCCGACGGCAGCAATGCCCCTCGCATCATGCGGTTGGCACGAATCACTTCCTGCGGCTTGCCGTCCACTTCCAGATGCCAGCCTTGATAAAAGACGTCGGCAAGAATCACAATCCCAGGCTTTTCCAGCGTTGCGGTCATCTCCACGCGCTGAGGCGTGTAGGAATCGATCACAACCGTCTCGCTGCTGCCCCGCCGCACTCGGCCAGCCATAAAAGGCGCAACTTTTTCCTGGTCCGCCTGATCGATCCAGCAGGTGACCATCGGGTCAAAGACTTCGCGGCCCGCATCTTTCCAGAATGGATCATTGGCGTAAAGAATTTCGGTCATAACGCCTTCACGCTCTCGCCGGCTCAGGCCCGAGATGTGTTGATATGGCCTCATTTCGTGTGTGATCCATGCCCGCGGATAAACAAGTTTATTGCGAAAAATCTGAACATCTTCCGACTTCGCCCAGAGCTCAAATTCAGCCTTTCTTGCTGGATCCGTCTTCAAGCTTTTTTCCGGA
>JBILGL010000221.1:0-6926 GCA_044351075.1 Isosphaeraceae bacterium
CGAAATTAATGCGACCGCCATGGGACAAGTTAAAGCCAGCGAAATTGACATAGCCCATCTGATTAGTACCGACACCCGTAGTATCATAGGGTGAGACTTCGGCATCGCGGATTTCATCAATGAATACGGGCTGCTTAGTGCCAACTATCTTACCGATAATCTGGCTTTCCTTCGTCGTACCATCAAATAGAATGTGCAAATGGCCATCAACGTTCTTGTGCGTATTGACAGCGTTGTAAGCCGGAGTATCTGGTGTGAGAGAAGGATTGGATATTAAAGTGCCGGGTCCGTAAAGCGTGATGATCGCTTTGGCGTAAGGACCATACTCCGGGATGTTAAATACCAGACGCCTATCAGATGGCGGCGGCGGCGGATTCTGCCGCTTGTAAATCAACTTATTATAGTCAAATTTATTGATGAGAACTCCCTCGGGCCCCATCTTCATGCCGTTGGTCAGCAGTTCACGACTTTCCAGATTTTCCAGGCTGTTGATTGTCGCCTGACGACGGTTTCGTCGAGTACTGCTCATGACTCTCGATCCTTCAAAAGTCTGGTGGCGTGCGTCCGGTTCCCGCACACAAAGCCCGCAACATGACTGCCGGGAATCCATTCCCAGGCATGCCTTGCTGCGCATTAATTCAGCGATCCAATCGATACGCTTTTCGTCTTATCGGCATTGCTTAACAATCATCATGACCAATTTTTTAGACCAACTCCGCAAAATCATCAAAATCCTTCTCGCATAATTTATTAAACGCCAAGACTTGATTCAACGGCCGAGACCATATCGGCCAGGCTTGAGAATCCGGCCAGTGTCCGGCCTTTTTCAGGTGTATCCATTTGCTCGCGAATCCGTTTTTCTGCTGCGATGACTGACGAATGATTCTTCAGGCCAAAGTGCCTTGCAATTTCCGTGTAGCTCGCTGTGGTATGTCGCCGGGCCATAAACAAAGCCAGCGACCGCGGAATGGAGATGCTCAAACCACCATGACGCGAATGCAAAAGTTCCACATTCAGCGAAAATATGTCGCAAATCGCCCGTTCAATATCTTTTAAGCCAATGCCTTGAGATGTATGACGAATGCTCTCGCGAAGTACTTGTCTGGCCAGTTCCAGATCAATACGCTTGCCAGACATGACGGAATGAGCTATCAGGCTATTGAGCGCACCTTCCAACTCACGAACTGAAACACGCAGATGATCGGCCAGTAGATCAATCACGGCATCGGGAATAGCCACACCTCGCGCCGCGGCCTTCGTCCGCAAAATCAAGCGGCGCGACACAGGATCGGGCGTTTCCAGACGCACCACCATCCCAGCCATGAAGCGCGAGGCCAATTCCTCGGAAAGTCGATTTATTCGACGTGGATGCTGGTCACAACTCAGGATGATCGGCACTTCATCAGCCAATAGAGTGTCAAACGTATGCAGAAATTCGTTTTGTGTAGCACGCTTTGCCGCCAGAAACTGGACATCATCCACAACTAAGGCTGCTGCGTTACGAAATCGGCTGCGAAAACTTGCCAGTTGGTTCGTCCGGATGGCTTCCAGGAAAGCATTGGTGAAAGATTCGGCAGTAACATGAATCAGCCGACCACCAATTGCATTTGATCGTACAGCATGAGCCACACCATCAAGCAGATGGGACTTGCCCAGACCAACGCCACCATGCACGACCAGCGGATTGAAAGCCGCGGCACGAGTTTTGACTATTTCAACCGCAGCGGTGTAAGCCATTCGGTTACATGTACCGACAACAAAATTGTCGAGCCGGCGGGTTGCTTTTACAGGGACTTCCCCAAAAAGGCCAGGAACGTGAGCCACCTGGCCAGTCGCTTGGGTAGTTGGCCATTTCAGTCCACCTGATGATTCAGCAGTTTTGGCAATGCGAGTTTGAGCGGTTATCTCTTTGCGCGTTGGTGAAACAGGTGGTTTAAGCGTAAACTCCTGACTGACAGAATTAGCCGCTGACGCTGATTCACTGATTCGATTTTTAGGAATATTTTTCTTAGCAGGGACTAAGAGTTCTCGCACTGATTGATCAGGATGGGCATCAATTATTGGTTGACTGTTTTCAGGAATAATTGTTGGGTTGCCAATTTCCGAATCAACCACCGGCTGACGCAATTCAATCGCTACTGCCCATCCACGATGACCAGTTTCTTCTTCAGCACAAGCGCGTAGATCGTTTAAAAATCGGCTACTGATCCTCTCTCGAAAAAAATTAGTTGGAACTGTTATCTCCAGCCGGCGTGTCATCGGGTCAATATCAATCTCGATTCCTTCGCCAAACCATACACTCATCGCCCCTTCACCAATTCTGGTGCTGAGACGTTCACGAAACGCTTCAACTACCGGTGAAATCAATACTACGGTTTTGTTTGCCCCCTGATCCACAGGAGTGGGTCCAACCCTGCTGGCCATTCCGTTAATCCTTTTATTCCTTAAGTTTCCCAACGAGGCAATCGTTGCTGATATCCATAGGAGGGAAACGAGATGCTGAAGCTGCTCAATTTTCTGATCGCGTAAAATAGCTGCTTAAGTTTGCTCACGCAATCTTACGCAATCAATGCTTAATACCCGTTATTGTCAATTGTTCCTGATGTCACGTCAGGGCCCTGAGGAATGTGAAGTTTTATCCATGCCTGCAGAAAGGTGAAAATCCAGCCTGCGTGAGACCGGCCAGGCTGGATTCATTTCTTAGATATCGCCACAAAGACCATTACGGCAGGCGGGACCACCGCAGCCACCTGGCGGCATTGCCATGGGAGGGCAAACAGGCATTGGCGAAGAACCGCCCTGCACTTTTGCCGCGGCAGGCACAGAGAATTCTTTAGTCAGCTCCGTCTCCCCACAATTGGGGCATCGCGGCTGATCAGTAGAACTCCGAACCAAAGCTTCAAACGATACTTCGCAACCGTTGCAGGTGTACTCATAGATAGGCATTATCTGTTCGACTCCTCCCGAAACATGTCTTCAATGACATATCGAATTATAAACAGACCGCAACCGAATGCAAACACTTTTTCCCTGTATAAAATCAGGGGAAACCTGTTTATAAAAATGTTGCTTTAATTTTGAAACTAATTGTTATTAAAGAAGATAGAAAATTGAATAACTCTTTTTCTATTTAATCTTGAACATATAGATTTTTTTAAAATAGTTATAAGGAACGTAAAACCAAAAACAAGCATTTGACACTATAAATTACTTATTTTATCTAAATTAAAATATTGAAGTATATGGAACTGTGCACACGCTCAAACAAAGGATGAAGATTGATCGTATTTCGATGTTTAGTCGTCTTTTATCATTAATGAGATATTTTCATCGTCGATTTCAGCAATTCGTTTCATATTGAATGGCGTTCCCTACAATGATACTGCCAGCTTTTTTGTTCCGAATTGATTTACTTGGAAAGGAAGTTCTATTTGTCACTATTACGTGTTTTAATTCGTTCGATTTTACTTTTGACCGATTATTGATACGTTTTCGGAAGTCACTCATCCAAAAAACATGGCCCCTTGACTCAACTAAACAAGAGGAGACGAATCAGAGAAGAGTGCTGATGATGAGCGAAATGACAACCGTGATGAGATCTTTCAGGAACCAGGTGGGCTTACAGCCCGGCAAATCAAATTCTGGAAGACGCGTGTCTGGGTATTTGAGTGGGAATTTTCTGCAGAAAATCGTTGAAAAATGCTGAGTGTTCAATGCCAGCAAGACTTTCAAAGGCAAACAACAAAACTATCGCTGCACATACATGAGGAAAATCAGCCCATGGTATGTGCTTCAGATAAGATCCCGGAACTGAGGAAACAGGCTGAAATGCACCGGGTTTTTGATAATCTCGACTCGGCTCTAAAGGAAATGCCTCATGAATCGCTCGATTGATCCAACGAATTATTCGCGGCTTGATTTTATAATTCCATCAAAATACAAATGCCCTGCTTTTGAATGAAGGCAGGGCCATTTTTCAAATCAGTGCCCGATCAAAGCCCGAGCGCCTTGCGAATGACAGGCTCCATGACGCTGGCCTGACGGAAAAAACCAAGGTCTGTTGGATGCGAGGCATCTACAGTTCCTTCGGTGTCGTCGCCCAATAGTGCATCGCCGCCCACGTAATAGAGATTTTTGACTCCGGCAGCCATGAGTTCATCAAACGCTTTCTTCAACGCAGCGTGATTCGCGGTGTGGTAATCGTCGCGGCTTTTCAGGATCCATGAATTCGTGTTGCGGCGATCTTCTACTAGAATGATTGGCGTCTCAGGCCGGGCGGCACGGATCTGCCTGACCAGCGGTGCGGTGCGTTCTGTGACCAATGGTGCCGCCATATTAGGCAGGCAGTCAATCACATAGGCTGCGGTATCAAGACGACCCAACATTTCGCCAACACCAGGATCCATACGACCATTGCCTGAAAATCCCAAGTTTAAAACAGGCCGGTCAAGCCTGCGTCCGATGATGGCCGTGTGCACCATGCCGGGCCTGCTGGCCGAAGCACCATGAGTGATCGATGTGCCGTAAAATACGATTGGCTTGGGCCGGGGCTTTTGGCCCGTGAAAGACGAGCCTTTTAGCACACCGATTTCAAACTTCTCAACACCATTATAAAGCGGCAGATAGAGCTGAAATTCACGTGACTTTTTCTCAATACCGCTGATCAGCATGGTCTCGACATTTTTAGCTGCGGGCTGGGCACAATAAACCCACTTCCATCGTCCATCTGTGTCTTTCGCGTAAAGGTCCGCACCGCTTACGCCGGTGGCAGGCATGTGCGGCATAGCGAGGCGTTCGCTCCGCAGCGTGTATCGCACAGCAATGGTGGGGCTGTCGGAGTCAAACCGCACCATCATGCCTGCGGAATCGCGGCTGAGCCCCCAAACGGGAGCGGGCACTTTCTTTTCGACCTCGGCCGGAAAGCGGTCGTAATAGCGAATTCGAGGCAAGTCAGCCCATTCACGACCTTCTAGTCCAAACTCTTCCACATCATGCCACTGGATATTGTCGGGCAAACCTTTGGTGGTGGACTTTGCCACCGCTTTTTTCTTTGGTACCTGACTAAAAGCATCCGTACTAATACATGAAGAAATCAAGACTGATCCAGAGATTTGCAGCAAAGCGTGGCGACGATTCATGGCGAGTATCGAATACCTTTTCAATAGACGAGAGAGATTCAAAGTCTGGAGGTCAGACTGGTCGTATTGTCTGAAAAAAGTGTGATTCAGGCAAGTATATGAGCAGAGAATTGGAAGGCTAAAATATGTTTGACAACTATTCCGTTTCAATTACATAATAATATTATTCACCTCATTTCAACCAAGCTGATAGAACGATGACCGGACCGTCTGTGGAACAGCGGTGTTAAATTTGTCAGGGACGAATGTGTCTGAAACAGGTGATTGGAGTTTTCTTTGATGAAACCATTTATACGCATACTTTCAGTATGTTCGCTGATTTATCTCACGGCAGGCTGTGGTGGAGGAGCAACTCATCAACCCACAGAATTGCATGACCAAAAAGGCGAGCACCTGAATTATCCGGCGGGTGGCCCGAATTCGCCTGATGCCAAGAAGGCGGCTGCAAAGCCTGCCGAACCTCAAAAAACCGAAGCCAAAAAATCCTGAAAAAGCTTTGGTGATTTTCCTGATGGTTTTCCATTGCCCAACTCAAGTATTCGGGCAAAAATAAAAGAGATGGATTCATCGTTGTGATTCCATTGCTTTTATTTGATATCACCCCTGATCGTTTTCTGCTTGTTCAATATATTCCAATTCCTCTGGAGGTTCATGACCGTGCGACTTCACAGATTTAAAACCGCTTTTACACTCATAGAACTGCTAGTGGTTATTGCCATTATTGCAGTTTTAATATCACTGTTATTGCCGGCTGTTCAATCGGCCCGCGAGGCTGCAAGACGTGCTCAGTGCACAAACAATCTCAAACAGATTGGTCTTGCCGTTCACAATTATGAGAGTTCTAACGGCTGTTTACCTCCGTCGGTTCTCTTTCCATCTCCATATGACAGTTGGGGCTGGGGTCCCGCCGGTCATCTTTCAATTCTTCAATTCATCGAACAGGGTGCCGCTTTTAATGCCTATAACTCAGGTATGGTTCACCCAAATGCAAGTGGTGCCGGATTCTATAATAAAAATATCACCGTTTTTAATGTTCAGATTGCTTCATTACTCTGTCCTTCAGACCCACCGATGGTGAGGGTCTCTCTCTCTAGTTACGTAGGTAATTCGGGCGGAGCTTTTCCAATTAATGGTTATAACGGCACCTGGGTTCCCAGCGGAGTATCATGGCCGGAAGGAGCACCCAGTCCTGGCCGAACTGCTGCAACTGTCGGTCTGCGTGACCTTACTGACGGCACGAGCAATACTGCACTCTTTAGCGAAAAGCTCACCGCACACAGTAATGTTGGTTCGGTGCGTTCGGCAGATAGTAACCCTAACAACATCAGGCGTGTCTGGTTTCGGGTAACAGACGTTGGCCGTGGAACCGGATCTCAGACAATTCAAACCATAAATAACGTATTGTCGCGATGCAAATCGCTTCCTCCGACCACTGTTGCTACGGGTTCCGTTAGCGAAACTTCCGGCTGGTTTCGAGCCTACCCAGCTTATGCTAACTATGGAGTTTATCACCACACAGGCACTCCGAATTCGAGAAATTGTGGGGCCAACTACATCGCAGACTGGGGCCAGGATTTTTGGGGCACTTCTAATGCCTCAAGTCTCCATCCTGGTGGAGTTAACGTCACTATGACAGACGGTTCCGTACGTTTCATTAAGGATACAATCAACCAGTCAACTTGGTGGGCACTTGGTTCACGAAATGGTGGCGAAGTGCTTTCTGCAGATTCCTATTGATTTTAGTGAAACTGAATTCAGACTAGAATGCCTCAGAAGATTTCTGGGGCA
>JBILGL010000141.1:0-8919 GCA_044351075.1 Isosphaeraceae bacterium
AAGATTATTTATGAGATTTTTGAGCTGCCATGTCGGTAGTTTTTCGATAACAGCCAAGCCGCCCGACCTACCGGCTCGCCATGAAATTGCCATGATCGGCAGGGCCCAGAACAAGAGTGTCGTCAATACGCAAAAAATTGCTGCAGGAAATGCCTTAGTTGATTTGTAGTAAAAGTGTAGCTTGCTGGAATTTTTGGGAATTGAATTCATCGATAGCAATCGATGTCTGTAAATTTTCATCCAGATCATGATCAGAATTGAAATGAAAACCGTGGGAGGAATCGCTGTTTTCGCAGCGGCTGAGAGACCATCGCCCATCTGTGCCTGAAGATATGATTCTTCGGCGAAGGTGCGTTCCTGAACGAGGTCAGTCACCGTCATATCGCCTGCGGTTTGCAGTAAGACGATAATTGCCGATGCCAGAATTGCAGGCAGGGATTGTCTCAGAGTCGATCGAAAAAAAGAGCGTGGAAATCGAGAATCAAGTCTGGCCAACTCCTCAAGTTCTGAAGAAGATCGCTGAAAAACAGCCGTAAAAATCCAAACCAGAAGTGGCATTAAGGCGATGGCATGCACCACCGAAGCGGCCCACCAGCCTGATAGCAGTGGTCTGGCTGAAATGCCAAAGGCCTGTGCTCGGCCAAGATTGCTGAAACTGCCAAGCCAGATCGTTGCTGAAATGGGTAAAGGTACAAAAATCAGCAATTGCCATATTTTTGCGACAATCTTGTAGCCATTCCAATGACAACGGCTCAGGCAAAATGCAATTAAAATCGAAGCAGGAATTGCTAAAAAGGCAGTCGTGGAACCTAGTCGCAGGCTTCGCCAGCAGAGCTCAAGCCATCGGTATTCGAGTAATTCTGGTTTCAGCCACGGCGGCGGAGTACTCAAAAGTCCACTGCCAGTTATCTGAATAGAGGTCTGAGATGGAGTTACAATTTCGATCAGGATTTTTAAAAATGGTAGATGCCAAATCAGAAAAATCAAAAAACAGACTGGAAATCTCTGGAAAAACTGACGGAGATAGCGATGGTCGTTCCTCATGAACATGGCCGGGCAATTATTTCAGGAGGTCGATTCAATGAATTTCAAAAAGTGATTGTGTTCGTAAAATCGCAGATTCATTAGGGAAAGTGTGAAACGATTGGATAGACAGGTATCCAGGGCCTGGATCAAAGTTCACACGAATAATCGGGCTTTCCTGCAGGCGATGATGCCCGTCGCTTTGCCAGCAAATGCTGTGTGGTGTTGGCTTGAGCAGCATTTCCTGGCTAATGAACCTGAAAATGGATGGCTCAGCCACTTCCAGTTCGTAATTAATCTGGTATTCAAGCCGTCCGCCGGGCTGAATGGTAGCCAACTCTTCGTCCAGTGGTGTTCGCTGCCAGATGATTCGATCCTGAGGCATCTCCTGCGACATGCCCGTCATGATTTCTGTCATCGAAACCGTTTTATTTGAAAAGATGACAGCGTGGCCGGCATCATGTATCCAGATATCCGCATGCCAGCCATCGAAAATATTCAGTCGCCGATGAACACGGCCGTTAAACCAGTCGGCGTGAAGTGCCTGCCTGAGTAAAATCAGGCGATTATCAGACACTTTCATTGACTTTGAATAACGCGCCATCTCATCCTCATGCCAACGATATCTGTCAAAAGATTCGGTTGTTCTTCGAATTGGTTGGAGTTTTACAACACCATCGCTATTCGCAACAGAATCGGACAAGTCTCTCTATGTCTTAGATTCACTCCAGATGGATATCGAATGGTCGTATGATATGTCGAACTAGGATTAGTGGCAATCCCAGGCGCGAAGTTCTTTTGATTTATATTCCTTTTTTGCAACTTCGTTCATTTTTGATCAGATCTCAGGTCAATCAATCAAAGTCTGATAATCTACGGAAAAACGTGGAAATGCGACCTCGTATTGACCTTTTTCACGATTCATTTAGGATGTTGCGATCATCCGACGATGCGTTCGATGGAACCACAGAAAGCCAAAAAATGCATCGGTTCATCGGCATTCCCGGCACATGGAGGTGCATGGATGTCAGGCAGAGTGATCGACGAAGTCAGCCACCGTCATAATTCTCATAACATCCTTGCGAAAGTCTTTCGTGCTTATCGCCATGGCGGTTTTGCGTATTTGTGGCACAAATCGATGCGTCGAAGCCTTGAGCGATGGCCAGCGCTGAAACGCCGGGCGATTTACTCTAACCCTAAAGAATATTGGACATTGCGTGGTGGGCTGGAATATCTCGCCGAGCAGGAAGGGCAGCCGGCACGAACGGCCCGATCGCTATGGTTAGCCCGAAAAATAGCCGAATGTAAGCCACGATCGATGCTTGAAATTGGTTGCGGCTATGGTAAACAGTTAATCAATATCCAAGAATTGCTTGGCCCTGATGTGCATCTGACGGGCATTGATTTCAGCGAATCTCAGCTTGAGCTGGCACGGCAAAACCTCCAGAACCTCTCTCATATCAGGCTCCTGAGAGCATCAGGTGATCGTCTGCCGTTCGCTGATCAATCGTTTGATCTGGTTCTCACCTCTGCGGTGATACTTCATAATCCACCTGAAATTGCCGAGCGAATCAGGGAAGAAGTCCTGCGAGTGGCCCGCCGATGGTGTGTCCACAATGAAGATACGGATGTCTCCTACAATCGTTATGGTTATGATACCGCTGATTGGTATCGAAGCCGAGGGTTAAACGTTGTTGAAGCTGGGCCAATTCCTGCCAGTGTTTTCAAAGGCAGTAACGATCCGGAGGGAGAATCGGCTCGATCACAGTTTTGCTTGGTTCAACTGGTATGAGCCATGTCGTTTCGATTACCGAATCCAGGGGAGATCAAAACCATAGCCATTTGGCGGCTTCTTCAGCTTTGGGCAGTCGGAAGCGATTGTTAAATGATAGTTTCATTTATATTCTTTCAGGGCAAGTTGAGCGTGCTGTCGGTTTTCTCCTGACTTTTGCAATGCGATGGGGTCTATCACCCGCAGATATCGGTATTTACTCAGGTTTGCGGTTATTTCTCGATAACACAAGTTACTCAAGTCTTGGCGTTGCCCTTGGTGCTGTGCAAAAACGACCAATTCTCAGGGCTTCCGGCAATCTGGCAGAAGCCGATCGCATAACGTGTGTCGCAGCCGGCACCAATCTGATCACTTCCGCAATCTATGCGATTTTTCTATTAATCTGGGGTATAGTTCTGGCTTTTTCCGGTAATCCCAAATGGGGAGTCGGCCTGATTCTGATTGGGCTGATGGTTGTGATGAAACGCAACCAGGATTTTCAGATTGCAGTCATGCGCAGTGACAGTGAATTTCAATCGAGTTCAAAAATTGCAATTCTCGTCAATATGGCATTTTCAATTCTGATGTTAATCGGTATTTATTTTGCCGGTTATTGGGGAATTCTCACAGGTCTAATCCTTGGATTTGTAATTCAGGGTGAATTATTAAAGAAAATGAATCAATGGAGATTTCATTGCATATTTGATTTTAAAACCGCGCTGAACCTGGCTGTAGCCGGGATGCCGATTCTGGCGGTGAATTCAAGCTGGTTTTTGATTGGCAGCCTCGACCGAATACTGATCCTTGGATCAATGCCAAACGGTTCATTGAATGCCGGTTATTATTCTCTGGCCATTCTTGCCACAAGCTGGTGCCAGGATATTGCCGGTCGGGCCGCTATTGTGCTTTATCCTGAATATCAGAAGTCTATTGGGCTCGGTGTCGGTTCATCAAGTGTTCTTGCAAAAGCTGAATTGAATTCGCTTTTGATGATAGGCTTACTCGTTGCTATCGCTATTTGTGTAGTACCTGTCGGATATTTAATTCTGCCTCTGCTTTTTCCAAGGCTGACACCGGGCATTGCTGCATTTATTCCTATTCTGCCAGGGGCAGTTTTTCTTGCAGGTTCATGGCCGCTACGGCAGTCGTGGATCGCTATCGGCAGGCCTTGGGTGGCGGCTTTCATTGCAATGCTAGTTGCAATTCCACAATATTTCATGATGAAATCAGCATGTTTAAATCGTTCGATTGGCGATATTGCCGCAATGAGCTCTCTGTTTCAGGTCGTTGCAATGGTCTTGCTTCTATTCATGACCGGTATTTCCATTAATACTTCCAAAGCAATCTGTTTCAGGCGATTCGTTTCCATGACTTTTATAATTTTGAGTGGCATTGGCTTTCGGGAAGTTGCAATTCAAACACAAAGTCTATCAATCGCTAATATAAATATGGGAAATATACTGCAATTTTTTCGCTCGATCATCTGGATTCAAATTTCTGTGATTTTTATGGGCGTTTTAATGGTTCGACTTATGAAATCACCGATTTGTAATGAGAAAGTAGCCGAATAAAATGCTGAATCATCATCTTTTTCTCATTTTAATTCTGCTGATCTCGGTTCTTTCCGGAAGGCTCTTATACCGTTTCATCACAGGCCAACAATGCAGAACAATTGAGAATCTAGCCTTCGCATTGCCACTTGGGCTTGGTTTCGGTGGCCTCCTGATCGGCATTTCTGGGACCAATGGTCATTTAAATCCTGGATTAATCCTCTGGTTGGTCACAAGCCTCATTGCATTATTCTTTGAAATCAGGCAATTTCATTGGAATGTTTGGAAGCATAGTTTAATTGAGATAAGATCGATCTCTGTCAGTTTAACAGTTCTGATCGGTTGTATTATCATTGCATGGTTAGGCATCCATGCGCCAGTGATTGATGGTGATGCGCTTTGTTACCATCTGGAAGTCGCCAAAAGAATGACTGAGACAGGTGGATTACATTTCGATACAGATCTTCATGAAACAGCTTATCCTTTGGTGCTTGAATCATTGCAATCGCTGGCAATTAAGGCACAGAATCCAGTATCATCACGCTGTTTCTCATTTCTATTTGGTGTGAGTCTGGCGTTTTCAACGGTTTTGCTTGCAAGAGAATTTGTCACTGTTGAAAAAGCATATTGGGCGGGTGTTATAATGGTTTCACTGCCAATTATTCATTGTGGAATGATCTCTCCGCTGAATGATGTGCCCCTTGCTGCGCTCTGTGTTTCATCACTTGCAGCGTATTGTTATTTAAATCAGAGTCATGTTTCGATTGCACGACGCGTTGTGTTGGCAGGCATTTTCTGTGGTTTGGCCTGTGGCGTCAAATTTCCGGCAATCATCTGGTCTGCGGTGATGCTGATTGTTATTCTGACTGATATTCAACGAATCGATATAAGTCTTAAAAATCGATTTCAGATGCAATTAAAATACGCTTCACTTTTCGCGATTGTGTTGCTTTTGGTCGGCGGTTACTGGTATGCGCGTGCTGCTGTTTTGACAGGGAATCCAGTGCATCCTTATTTTCGTCAGACTTTCGGCGGAAATGGCCTTGATGAAGTACTGGCGGAAGATTCAAAATCACCTGTCGAAAAAATATTGAATATCATTTCAGCTCCTGTTGTTATGTCGCTTGATCCATCGCGTTTTGACAGTTTTTCTCAGCAGGCGGGGCCACTTCTCCTGGCGATCATTCCAATTGGCATCTTTCTGAAATTACCAGTAAAATGCTTTTGGTTACTATTCATAGGATGGCTCGATATGGCGATTTGCCTGACACAAAGACAAAGCCCCAGATTTTATCTGGCTGCATTTGCTCCAATTACCGCCGTTAGTATTGCGATTATGGATCAGATTGATGATTTGTTACCAATGCGAAAAAGGCGATTGAAAATCAATTCTAGTATGAGCCTTTTCATGATTTTATTATGCATGATGGTTGCATTTAATATGGCGAGAGTCCGCACCTCCGTATTGATTCTTTCAGGAAGAATTCAACAGGGTCAATGGCTGAGAGAGCACGAACCGACAGCTTGGTTAACTAGATGGGCTGATGCGAATCTGCCTGCAGATGCCCGACTGATCGGTCAGGATCATCGCGCATTTTACTGGCCCAGGCGATATACAATGGAAAAAGCGCATCGTCGTCGATTGGGAATTAATGAAATGAATATCAATCCAGAGAGCATGATCAGGCATTTTCGAAATAATGGATTTACACATCTTGTCATGGCTGAGCCAATTCCACAGGAAGCGGTCGAATTTGATCCATCGCTTTCAATTATATTAGTGGATTGGCTGAAGCACTCTCAGCCCGTTATTGATGTGACGTTAAGCGAAAATGATGGATATAAAAGACATTATCGGATTTATTCATTAGAAGATAATCCGACCGGTAATAATTATCCAGAGAGAGACGATCAGCTTCTAAAAGCTGTCAATCTCAATTGTAATCCATGAAATAACCGTTTCAAAGGGATTAATAAAAAATGTTATTTGAAGATAGCCTGCAAAATATAACGCTTGAAGATATTCGCCAAAGAGGGCAAAAGCCAAATTATAAAACGAGTGGCAATTGGTTGGCGCGAAAATGGGCAAGGCCAACGGCAATCTACGGTAGTTGGCTTGCGATCAGGCTTGGTTTATCTGCGAATCAAGTCACTTGTTTTGCCGCACTGTCATGGCTTGGTGAGGCAATTGCATTATCTACAGGTCACTTAGTATTTTTTATATTCGGTGTCATACTCGGTTTTATCGGTTTCTGGCTTGATCATGTCGATGGTCAGGTGGCCAGGGTCACAAATACAACAAGTCCAGAGGGAATTTTTCTCGATTTCTGGATACACTCAGCGCACTCAATGACACGTGCCTTCGGGCTTGGCCTGGGCTGTTATTTCATGACAGGTCATTTTGCTTATGTCGTTGCCGGCATGCTGATGGCCTTCGGCTGGACGATGCTTTCTCTCGCGAACGATGCCAAATATAAGGCAATTTTTGCAATATTGAAAAATAGAAGAGATCATTTGAGACTTATGGGACCTGATGAGAATGATAGCTTTGCATGTGGCTTTGGCAGACGGCGATTTAATCGGATGATCAGATATTATCTGCTTAAACTTCAGGAGCCACATGCTGTTTTATTGCTGCTTGGTGTTAATTGCATTTTCCTTCTGATTGATCTTACCTGTGGATTATTATCTCTACAGGTTTTGATCTGCTTCTGGGCATTTTTCTCACCCATGCTTGCTGTTGCAAGGGTCAGAAGGATGATTCTCATGCAATCAGTAACATCAGAATTCAATGAGTATTTTATTGAATCAGAAATTGCCGAGTAAATTCTGATCCTCAAGATTGCATCCATTTCACTTCTCAATTATCTTCAATCAATCAAAATAGCAAAATCCTTTGCATGGTGGGCCCGTGGAAGCGTCAAATCTCGATATCATTGAAAATGCCCGATTGCCGGTAATGCCAAGTGATCGTACAGCATTCGGAATCGGTGTGGTTGGTGCCGGTTTCATTGTGCGTGATTGCCATTTGGTGGCCTATCGCGAGGCAGGTTTTCGTATTGTGGGAATTACCTCTCGAACCAGATCAAAAGCAGATGAAGTCGCGGCACATCATGGTATTAAACAGGTTTACGACACGCTGGAAGAATTGCTCAGCGACCCTGAAGTGAGCGTTCTTGATATCGCTGTTCCGCCGGTTGATCAGCCTGAAGTCATTTGGCAGATTTTCCGCCACAGGGCTTCGCATGGACAAATCCGCGGCATTCTCGCACAAAAGCCATTGGCAATGGTTCCGGAAGAAGCGGTGGAAATTGTCCGGGGATGTGCGGAAAGGGGTATTCAGCTTCAGATCAATCAGAACATGCGGTATGATCCAGCGGCGCGAGTTGCCAGACACCTTCTCGAGAATCGGATTTTGGGCGAGCCGGTATTGGCGACGATTAATATGCGTGCTGTGCCTCATTGGATGCCGTGGGCCCGTGCGGGCCGAAGTCTGGCGACTTATATTATGAGCATTCATCATCTCGATTGTTTTCGTTACTGGCTGGGCGATCCTGCGAGGGTTTTAGCCAGCACTCGGCCTGATCCTCGCACGGAATTTCAACATTCAGACGGATTAAATCTGTATATACTGGAATATGAAAACAACGCCAGGGCGGCGGCATGGGATGATGTGTGGGCCGGGCCGGTGCATGAAGGCGCAGCCCCAGAAATTGCAATTGTTTGGCGAATTGAAGGAACACATGGGTTGGCAATGGGGCGAATCGGGTGGCCAGGCTGGCCGGAGCGGGTGCCATCGACATTGAAATTCAGCACGGTTCATGATAATGGTCAATGGCAAGAGCCAAGCTGGTCAACGGCATGGTTTCCTGATGCTTTTGCAGGAACCATGGCGGGTTTGATGGTGGCTTTGGAACGAGGTGTTGATCCGGATATCAGTGGTGAAGACAATTTACGCACAATTGCCTTGTGTGAAGCGGTGATGAGATCGGCAAAAGAGCATCAGGTGATTGATCCAGCTGAAATTCTTCATGAAATGAAAGCCGCAAGATAAATACAATTCAAAGGGAGCTCATTGAAATGAAACTTGGATTGATTAATTCAGCCTGGGCGCAGACGGGCCGCGACACTGCCTTTGGCCTCCGAAAGACGAAGGAAATCGGTTTTGATACGGTTGATATTTTCGCAGATCCACTTGATACCCCGACAAGCGAGCGGCGATTGATACGCGATGTTTGTGATGATCTGGGGTTGCCGATTATCAGCGTGGCCTGTGTTGCGCTGGGGCTGATTGATTTTAATCCGAGTGTACAGCGATTTCATTTGGAGAGATGCCGGAAGTATCTGGAAATGGTGGCTGAGCTGGGTGGTCGAAATCTGTTATTGGTGCTGGGTGAATATGTCTGGCAAAGAGAAGTGATCCCACCCGAAGCGCAGTGGGCGGCAGGGGTGGAATCGCTCAGGCAGCTTGGGCAATACGCTGAAAGTATGGGCATTGAAATTGTGCTGGAGCTGGAGCCATTTCGGGAGTCTCTGCTGAATGATGTACCGAAAATGAAGCAATTTCTGGATGAT
>JBILGL010000656.1:0-2570 GCA_044351075.1 Isosphaeraceae bacterium
GAATCGCCCGTGCCGGTACAGATGGACGGCGACCCGGCCGGCTATGTGGAACCCGGCCGCCCATGGACGATCCGCTGCCTGCCACAGGCATGCCAGATTCTGACAAAAAAAGAAATTGAATCGACCTGTTCATCTTAAATAATCCGTTACTGGGCAAAGTCAATGAACTTATCAAACCATTATGAAATTCACCAACTCATTATCCGCAATCAACTTGATGGATGAGCTGATTAATTACTTGGCAGAAGGCCGATTGGCCTGTATAATTTGGTAACAATACATGTTCATGATACGGCAGAGTCTGCGATTTATTTCACATTGTCTTCTGCTGCAAGAACATAAACCATCTGCGAATGAGTAGTGACAGCACCACGCTGAACTGATGCTTTCTGAATCCACCGAACAGACGACTTCTGTGCAGTCTCCACCGATGCTGGCCAATTCCTGCTGGCGTTATCAGGTGCGATTTTCGAAGTCGGAAAGTCTGGTCTGGATTGGTCATCAGGACCTGATGAAAGTTTTTGAACGGCTTTTTCGTCGCGTGAATCTGCCTGTAGCACAGTCGCAGGGTTTTAATCCCCGACCCAGAATGAATCTTGTTCAGGCCCTTGGGCTTGGCATCGAAGCACATCGTGAAGTGCTTGAGGTCGAACTCACACAACCTATTGTTCCAGAAAGTCTTATTGATCAACTTAACCAATCTGCTCCGGCTGGTTTGCGATTTTACGACGCTCGTTGGATGACGAGTCGGAAATCGGGCCAGGCGGAGCAAATCCGTTACACTTTTGAGAAGGAAATTCCGGCCGAACGCATGGATTCGGCAAGCAGCCGCATGGAGGATTTTCTCAGCGCACCGACCTTTCAGATTTCGCGAGTTCGCGAAAAGGAAACAGTTCAACTGGATTTGAGACCGCTCGTGGAAGATATTAGCTGGACGCAGTCCGGCAGGCTCAGCATGACACTTCGAGTCACCCCCCAGGCCACTGCACGACCAGAGGAAGTGCTCTCGGCGATTGGGCTTGGTGATCTTTTCACCCTGGGCAGCCTGATCCGTCACGATGTCATTCTACGGGAATTTGAAGAGTGACTTTTTGCCCGGCTGAATTTCTACGACTCAGGCCGGCAACTTTCGTCAGACCAACCAACAAAACCCATATCGATCAACTAACTGCCGCATCTCATTGATTGTTCTGATTCTGCCTGCCCGCCTGCTGCGTCTTTTGAAAGACGATGCCCGGGCCCGGAAAAAACAGCTTGAGAGAGGCGAAAACAAGTAAAAAGAGACCCCGAGCTTCTACCCATGATGAGCTTTGAATCGCAAGAGATAATTGCCGATCAGCCTCGGGTGGTGGCTCGTGCGCCTCGTCAGGACTCATTCGATTATGAAGAAAGAAATGCTGATCAACGTCCTCCAGGCGGAGGAATGCCGGATCGCCATTATTGAAGATGGCGTGCTGGAAGAGCTTTACATTGAGCGAAGCAGTCACGAAACATACACAGGCAATATCTACAAGGGGCGGGTGGTTAATCTTGAACCCGCCATTCAGGCTGCCTTCGTTGATTTCTCGATCGGGCGAAATGGCTTCCTCCACGTATCCGACGTAGAGCCAAGATATTACAGCCGCCTGGCAAATGCCGGTGGCGAAATTGAGGGGCAGGGTCGCGAGCGTCCTCGTGATGGTCGCCGTGGCGGCCCGGGCCGATCCGGGCCCGGCAGGGGTGAAGGTCGCCCAGGTGGGCGCGATTCACGTCGACCGGCACCCGCACCACAGGCATCCACAGATTTCGACTTTGGCCCTGATCTTTCAGCCGGCAGTGCCGAATTTGGCGGAGGCCTGGATGATTTAGGATTCAGCGATGCCGGAATGGGTGCGACAGGTGAACCCATCATGCCACCGCCCGCTTCAAGGCAGGCGGATTCTCGCCGCGGAGATCGTGATCGGGGCCGTCGAGGCGGGCGAGATCGAGGCGGTCGTCCGTCCAGAGGCCCCCGCGACAGACAATACCGCGGCCCGCGTCAGCCTCTGCCCGAAGGTGAAGAATTCTTGTCGGCATCGCCCGAAGCTCATTCAGGCCCTGGCCATGCACCATTCTACCCCGAACCGGACCTGGGGCCGATCACCGATTTTGAAGCTCCTACAGACCTGACTCCGACCCAATCGGTCGAAGTTCCGTTCGTCCCAGACCCTGATCTTCCCGCCCCGGTTCTGACGACATTTGGCGAAGAGCTTTTGCCGGAAGTGCCTGCACCTTTTGCTGCTATGGAGGCAATTGCACCAGCAATGCCGCCTGAAAAGGCAGTGGAAGTCAAGCCGGAAGTTGTTTACGAAGAGCCTAAATTCTCACCGCCCCCACAGCCAATTCGCCAGCGTCGTAGTGGTTTTGGAGCCGGTCTGGAAGACTGGGACAGCGGCCTTGAGCCAGCCGTCCGAAAGCCGTTTGTGGCACCCATCAAGCCGGTTGTGCCGGAAATCCCGCCCGCCGCTGTGCCACCGATCGCTGAAAAACCGCCTGCTCCCGAACCACCATCCCGGCCCATTTCCACCGTTACCCGTGCAATCTCTCCGGCT
>JBILGL010000657.1:0-2568 GCA_044351075.1 Isosphaeraceae bacterium
AATATATTTATCGGAGGCTCAGCACCTTCTCTTTATTTATCAAGGATCGAAAGTAAACATGGAATTTCAAAGAGCACACTGGATTCGATTTTAAAATCACATCTCATTGATCCAGATAAACTGAGATCGGATAATTTTTACGGTTTTTTTGAGGACCGGAAAATAAAACTTGCCGAATTAATTTCGAATGCGATGAAGAAACCTGTATTTGAAGGTTCTGGATCAAATGAAAGCATCATCGGAATATCGGATGACGGAGATGAAGATGATTAATCTTGGATCTCATGAAATTCGAGTTATAGAAACCAATAGCGTTTCATCGAAAACAAATAGTAGTATCTATTTGAAAAATCAATCAGATCATTAAAGATTGTTTTTCGATATGGCATGTTCTTACTGTTCAGATAGTAGATCAAATTTTAATCTGAAAAATACTCCCATCACCCTCTCGCCACTTCCTCTAACGTCACTTCACGGGCGATCACAGCCACACAGTCGCCCTGGGTCGTCAGGCAAGGCACGCGGGCACAGATCAGATAACCGCTGCTGCGGGCAATGATCGGCTCAGGAGCACGGTCCGGCCGTTCCAGATGATGAATCTGCCCCACCCGCTGGCCTGCCGAAACCGGCTCGCCCAAGTCAATCTCTACCTCATAAATGCCCGACTCAGGGGCCAGAATATAATCCTCCCGGTTCAGGGCCGAAACCAGTTTCGACGGCGGCTTGCCCAGGCTCTCGCGTGACACTTCCCGGCCTGCAAGCAAGCCCAGATGCACCAGCACATTACGCAGGCCGTGCTGGGCGATGCGGTGCACGGCGGCCGAGACACCCTCGCCGCCGCCAAGTTCCGTCGTCACCACGACTTTGCCCTGATTTTCCGCCTCAACAGGCAATAGCCCACTGCCCGCAATATCGGCGTAAAGAAAGCAGAAATCGGTGCCCCAGGCCAGCATTGCGGCCAGCATTTTCTGCCGCTGGTCGGCATCGGCCACCAGATGCATGTGCGAGCATGGAAGAAATTCCATACTCCGGCCGCCGGAGTGAATATCGATCACGGCATCGCAAAGCGGGAAAATCACGGTCGTGAGAAAGTGGGCCACCTGGCTGGTCACGGGCCCTTCAGGCTGGCCGGGAAAGGCCCGGTTCATGTTCATGCCGTCAAGCGGCGAGAGGCGAGTGGCAGCGCGGGCGGCTGGAAAATTAAGCGATGGGATGATGATGATCCGGCCTGTGATCATCTCGGGCTGAAGCTCGCGGGCCAGCTTCATCGCGGCGACCTGCCCCTGATATTCATCGCCATGATTGCCGCCCAGCACCAGCACAGTCGGCCCCTTTCCATTAGCCACAACGGTGATGGGGATCATAACATTGGCCCAGCCGCCAAGGTTGTGAGAGTAAGGTGCCTGCAAAAAGCCCTGCTGCTTGCCGGGCTGGTCGAAATTGATAGCGGTGTGGATCATGAGTGATTTGCGGGCTGATGCGGAAAAATGGGCTCTGTCGAAATCTCTGAAAAATGTAGTTTGTCAAACATCTTCCCAGAGAATCCACATGACTTCGGCGTTTTAAGTCTGTATTATTAGACCAGCATTCGGAATGAAAACAAAGAGTCTGGTGGGCAGTTGCGGTATGATTGAGATTTGGAGCCTGACAGAGCCGGTCGTTCCGCGGGTCTATCTGAACGACCTGATCCCACCGACAGGCTTGGTTGTGCTGTTGCAATTTCTGGCAGCAATGCTGGCGATTGCACTTGCCATTCGAGAATATCGCGGCAGGGCCAGGCGATGGGAATTGCCGGCACTTGCCTTTTTAATGCAGTCATTTCAATATTGTTATTATTGTGCATATGTTGATGAAGTTTATGTGAATCTGGAACATGCGTGGAATCTCTATCATTTCGGGCGATTTTCTTTCAGCCCTGGCCATTTGGTAGATGGCACCGTTGAAATTCTCTATTACCTTTTACTGGCCCCTTTCGCTTGGTCGCATGCTGCGTTGGTGCGGGCCTGCATGGTGCTGGGGCTGATCATTACACTACTACACACAGGTTTATGCTGGTATTTTGTTCGTAATATGCCAAGGCTGGTGCAAGTGCTTGTGCTTCTTGGTTTTGCATGGAATCCAATTTTTGCCGAAATTCAAAGTGCCGGTTTTGGGAATGGTCTTGTTTCACTCCTTTATTTTGGCGGGTTGGTGTCGATCTGGGAATCCAGATGGAAAACAGCTTCAATACTGACATGCATTTTGCCACTGATCAGGCCTGATGCCCTGCTTTACAGCGGTTTGCTGATCATTGCCATGGGAATCAAGCGACGGCGAATACCAATTTGGGCGATCATGGGAACATGCATTTCCACGATCTTATTTTTAATTGCGGTAAAAATCTATTATGGGCATTGGATTTTAACGCCTGTTACATTTAAAAAAGCACCCGTTTTTGAAGTAGTCCGTGGCTTTCGCAGGCAATTATCGCCCTTGGTTTACGGCTTATTTGATCATTACACGCTGGCAGTTTTCATGATACTCATCATCAGCGCTCTGGGATTCATGAAACAATATAAGCCTGAGGTG
>JBILGL010000658.1:0-2567 GCA_044351075.1 Isosphaeraceae bacterium
ATAAAGTTGATCGCCAATTTCAATTACAATTGGTGATTTGTCTGTTGGCGAGTATGAAATAACTGGATCCAGTCCATCTGTTTCCCGAAATTCCTTTAAGAGCTTACCTGATTCAGTCTTTAATTTAATAAGTGGTGAAATGGTTGATCCAATACGTTTAGCCAATATGGCAATTGTTAAAGGATTTCCGTTCGTCGGTCTGAATTGGAATTTTGCAAGCTGCCCTGGTTTTTCAATAATTGTCTGCAAGATTTTATTAATATTGCCGTTTAATTCAATTCCGGGAGTATTTGTTTCTAAGGTTGTAGAGGCGTTGGGAATGATTCCCAATGGCTGTTCAGCTGTAATCCCGAATGTTGTAATGGCTTTAATCCTTGCGACTTCAAACTGGCTTCGGGGCGGAACCTTTAATTTCAATGTGATTGAATTCGCCTTGCCAGATATTGACCTTATTATTTGAATATCTTTTGGATCAATAATGATTTTATGTGCTTTTTCAATTCCAAGTGCTGTTAAAGTAATTTCATTTTCCTGGCCTGCGATGACGACTCTTGGCGATGGTGCAGAAAGGGCTGCAAAACGGAAAAGCTGAGGCTTGAGCGATTCAGGTGAACCAGCCATGAGATTTCCTGGGTTTTTTTGCCAAATCAGTTTTGATGTTTTACCCCAGTCGTATAAAACAACTTCGCCGCTAAAGCTCGCAAAAGCCACTTTACTACCTGCTGTAGAAACTGATGAAACCCAGTCGATTGTTTTTAATTGATCACCAAAAGGGCTTAGTGTATCTGTTTTCCATCTTTTGATTTTCAGATCCTCAGAAAATGAGATCAGTTCCGACGAATTTTGATCATTCAATGTAACTGATAAATGATTGATTGCAGATTCATGGGCTAACGCTGAACCGACCAGTTTGACTGGTTGCGAATTTGGATTCCAGGCTCGAATGGTCCGATCGACTCCGGCTGCATACACTCTTTTGCCATCAGGTGAATAAGTGGCTGAATAGAGCTCGGCAGTTGATTCGGACAGAGTCTCCAGCCTTTTAGCCGCTTTTAAATCCCATATCTTGAGTGTTCTGTCGGCTGAAACAGATGCAAGCCGGTCGTTTCTTGAGGGATCAAATGCAACGTCATAAACCGCTTCTGTATGTTCAATCAGTCGCTGGACAATCTTACCCATGTCGGTTGAACATAATACAATTGATTTGTCATAGCTGGCTGTTGCAATTGTTTTGCCATCGGGGCTGAGCTTCATCGAAAGAATTTGGTCTCGATGCACAACTGTTTGAAATCGGCGATCGCCTGAAATCATATCCCAGGCCGAAATCATTCCCTCAATACCTGGCCTGCTGGATGCTACAAAAAGTAAATTTCCATCAATCGAAAAACAGAGAGCGTTGATTTGTCCAGCTATAGATTTCAGCGTTTTCGATGGGCCTGCATTGCGATTGGTTTCATAAATATGAATTTCATTAGCTTCCGAAACGGCAATTCTCTTGCCATTGCTGGAAATGGCAACAACTGCTTTGGCCGCAATGTTTTTACTTTTTTCCTGCGATCCAGTGCTTAAAACTTTTTCAGGCGGAGCCAGTGATATAAGCGGAGTCGTTGGTGATGGGCCATCGTATTTTCCTCCTTCTGTAATCCACTTACGAAACAGTCCGATCTCACTGTCTGTCAGCGATTTTAATTTCAAAGGCATACGAGGCTGGGCATCAGGCAGAAGCACCTCCAGCAGACGGCTCTCTTCCGGCTTGCCGGCAACGATTATTTCATCAGGGCCACTCTGCTTCCCTCCCTTCATCATTTTTTCAAATGATGAGAGATTGAAACCCATGGCAGCTTTGGCATCGTGATGGCAGCCCTGGCAGCGGGCAGCAAGAATTGGAGCAATATCTCTGGTGAAGCTGATGGATGGTTTTTCTGCTGCAGGCGAACCAAATCCAATCGCAAAACCTGAGAAATAAAAAATTGTATTAAAAGACAGTAAAATCAGGAATTTACGAAGATTGAAAATAGGTTTCATGATTGATCATTTCGCAATTGTTTTTGATTTCAATATCAATGATTAAAGAGGAATTCATCACTGGTGAGTATGGCCCAGAAGAGATCTTCCCAGACATTTCGGAGTTCGGCAATTCTCTTATCGCCCGGCTGATTTTGATTCATTACTTGAATGATCACTTTTGTATAGGCTTTGGTTTCATTTGGCGAAGGCTTACGTGTGAGTGTGCTGAGAAAGAGTTTTCGGATCAGCGATTCCGGTGGTTCCTTTGATTCTGCGAATTCTTTGGGCAGACTATTGTCTGATTTTAGTTTGCCATTCAAAGTTTCGCCGTTTGCGAGATGTAGTGCCTGAGCCACGGAAGGTTCGTTGGATCGTTCGCAGGAGCAGGATGCAAGTCGTTCAGGGCGACCAAATGAGGCCAGAAACTGATTGGCAACTTTTGTGTCTGGCAATTGCATGGCACGCCATTTTTCGGGGAAGCCGGGAAAATTGGTAGGTACACCTGTCGATTGGCTGTAAATGTCAATAAGCACTTCAGCAGACAGCCGACGTGGCAGGGC
>JBILGL010000659.1:0-2560 GCA_044351075.1 Isosphaeraceae bacterium
AACCTTCCCGTGTCAAATGGGGTATGACGTTGGGCCAAAGGCTGTCCGATCGTTGGATATTGCCGGTCGAAAACTCTGATCTCCCAGCTTTGGCATTACTTGCCGCACATGGCTGGACGAACCGACTCAGGCAGGCCCAATGGCTGATGAAG
This sequence comes from Isosphaeraceae bacterium, assembly GCA_044351075.1. Taxonomy (GTDB): domain Bacteria; phylum Planctomycetota; class Planctomycetia; order Isosphaerales; family Isosphaeraceae; genus QWQI01. The sequence goes on from JBILGL010000659.1 coordinate 153, forward strand.
CGATAAATTATGAACTGATTTCTTGATCGAGATGGAAAAATTGATAGATTAAGTATAAACTGCTGATTAACTTCTAAAGAGTGTCGAATGACCGGCTTACCCACCAGACTACCCGACACCCATCAGCTATGTATCAGACCAAGGTGGTGAACGATGAAAGTGGAATTGGTCGTCGTTCAGGGCAACCCTGAAGGAAAACGGATTCATTTAACGATACCTGTTTTTCGAATCGGCCGCGGTGAAACGTGCCACCTCAGGCCCAACAGCGAGCGAGTCAGCCGCGAGCATGCGGAATTCGCAGTGAAGGACGATGTCTTTACCGTTCGCGACCTCGGCAGCCGCAATGGCACACTCGTCAATGGCAAGCCAATCGCCGAACAGACTACCCTTGCAAGGGGTGATCTGGTGACAGTCGGCCCACTCACTTTTGCGGTCTCTTTCGACGGCGATCATTCGCCGGCCACTCCGGTTGCCGCCGCCCCAGCACCTGCCGCCGAAAAGCCGGCCGCTGCCTCGCCCTCTGCCGACATTGCCTCGTGGCTCTTTGACGAAAAATCACCCGCCGAAGAGAAACCCTCAGGTGTCTATGGCGGAGACACAATCACCATCACGGCCTTCAAAGCGGGTCAGTCTGCCTCGTCTGGCATCACCGAAGCAGCCAAAATGGACGACCAGGGCTTCGAGCGTCAGGATGAATCGGCCGAAGAAGAAACGCCTGAAGAATTCATGGACGAAGATAACCCCTTCAATGTGAAAAAGAAAACGGAAGCTGCCGCCGCTCCGGCTGAAGCCAAAAAAGAAGGTTTCAAGGATACATCCGACGCAGCAAGTGCCATCCTCAGACGCATGATGGATCGCAGCAAGGATAGCTGATCAATCAGCCTCCGGAAGCCGGGAATTCAGTGAAAACCTCATCAACCGACCTGAATTCCACTTCGGACGCCCGCGATCGGCTCCAAGCCCTGCAAAAAAGCCTTACCAAGGCAATTCCCGGCCAGGATGATCTGATCGAAAACCTGTTGCTCGGCTTTATCGCTGGCGGCCATGTCCTGCTGGAAGGACTGCCGGGCCTGGCCAAAACAACTCTGGTCCGCCTGCTGGCTCAAGGGCTTGGCCTGCCGTTTGGTCGAGTGCAGATGACCCCCGACCTGATGCCCGCGGACATCGTTGGCAGCTCGATCTTAAAGCCTGACCTCAGTGGTTTTGTTTTCCTGCCTGGGCCAGTTTTCACCACAATTCTGCTGGTTGACGAACTCAATCGTGCCCCCGCCCGTGTGCAGAGCGCCCTGCTTGAAGCCATGCAGGAACAACAAGTTACGGCTGGCGGCGAGACACGACCGCTCGCCCCTCTCTTCTGGGTTGTGGCAACACAAAATCCAATCGAGCAGGAAGGCACATACCCACTGGCTGAATCGCAGAAAGATCGCTTCAGCCTCCGCCTTAGAGTGAACTACCCTCCGACAAATCAGGAATCTGCCGTGATCGGCATGATTCATGACCCATTGGCCCAACCATTTTCAGAATCGGGCCTGACACCCGCTGATTTTCAATTATTGCGGACAATCCATGAAAACATACACATGTCAGATTTGATTATACAATGGGCGACACGCCTCGTTCAGGCAACGCGAGAGCCTTCACTCGTGAATGTTAACCAAAAAGTGGCCTGGGGCGTAAGCCCACGCGGGGCTCGCATGTGGCTGAAAGTCGCAAGAGTCAGAGCCTGGTGGCATGGCCGCGATTACCTGATTCCTGAAGATCTTCGCCAGACTGCCGACAGTGCCTTGAGCCATCGCATTCAAGTCGCATGGAATGCACGCCGAATTGAGCACTCCGAAAAATCATTACCGCTGGTTCTTGAATTAATGAACGCAATCGGCCCCCCTTAATATCAAATATCTTTCAAATTCAGAACACAATATGATCGTTAAAAGAATCAGTTTTTCAATTAACAGACAATCCCCCAGAGCAAAGCCATCTTCCTCTTTGATGGCTTCCTCAGGGGGAATTTTTTAATTGATGAAATGCAATTGCATTAAGTTTTAATGCAATCTACTTCAGCGGATTTGGCCCTGAATCCGGCTTTTTCAGCTTCTTTTTCTGATGTTCCCTGTTCAGCCGGTAGCGAAGATCGCTCGAGTCGTCATGCTGCTTTTTGTATTCCGCACGCTTGAGCTGAGTATCCCGCCGCTCCTCTTCAACGAATGGAAACAGCTCAACATCCATGAAATGAAAGAGCTGCTGTGTCATCTCCTTCGTTCGAGGGCCACAATCCGTTGGCTTAATCTGCTGATACGGCACTTCCCAAGACTGCGACTTTTTTAAGTCATTATTAATTTCTTGGTCAACCGGCCGGCAAACCCTCGCCGACTTCCGCGAAGCCATGCCAAAGAAGTGCCGCATCATCC
>JBILGL010000175.1:0-7821 GCA_044351075.1 Isosphaeraceae bacterium
GACGTGACTCGCTACTTCACATTCTTTATTGGTGCATTCTGGTGATCGGTAGCGGCTGTGGGGTTTCGAGTGATTGCATTTTCCCGAACTGACATGCGGAATAATGCAATCAGGAAAAGGCTTCCGAATAAAAAATGAGGCAGCCCCGCCCAGTCTTCCACCCAGGCATATGGGCGATCGAAACCGATAATGCCGCCCACGGCATTGTCGAAAAGATCAAAACATGTAATCCATACAAAATAGATAAAGACTGGAATTTTAATCAGCGGATCGGTTGTTATTGTACCAGAATTCTGGAGATACCAAACCGGAAGCAGCAGAAATAGCACCATTTGATACTGGAGAAAGCCGACTCGATAAAAAATCAGCGTGGCCAGTATCACAATGAGGCTGCCATGCATGATTGATGCCTGATATTTCAAATAAAAAAGCCATATCATGGCCAGAATCAGGAGCAGCAACGGAGTCGCAAGAAAATCAAGATCAGGCACAGGCTGGTTTATCAATGCAATTGGTGAATATGGGCCCTTGATATATCGCCAAAATGAAATCAGGCTTGAACCACGCGACGATGCAAATAAAAGCGGCCTGAAAGTTGATTCACCCCAGATATTTAATGAAATAATCATGCCTGAAGCCATGACCATGATTGATGACACGATGGTTTTCCAATGAATTTCAATTTTATGGTTTCGCCTGACTGCAATAATGGGCAGAAATATAATTGGCAGGAATTTCAAGAGGAAACCAATCGCTATCAGAATTCCGCTCTGGATTTCTCTCTTTTTCTGGGCTAAATAGATTCCATTAACGACGAGCAGGCCGACAAGCAGATCAAAATGACCATAAAATGCAATCTCAAGCCAGAAAAATGGGCTGAAGAGATAGAGAAAAAGCTTGATGGAGTGCATTCCGTTTTGGGATTGATTCCTGATTTCAAGACTGTTGCAAAGAAAAATGCAATAAATCAGATATATTGTGCTAAAGAATAGTTTTGGGGCCAGTGGATTTATTTTCGCCGGTAATGCCAGCAGATTAAAAAAGGGGCCATAGGCATTGAGAATGATGCCTGAATCAGGCTGGAGCCACCAGGGGTCGTTGCCTGAGTTGATCATATCCCAGATTTTCAGGTGTGCTACGTAATCCTGCCTGGGCCCCCAGAGGATCGTCAGAGCGAGAAAAATCGCTGATGTAATGATAAGAAGCACCTCTGTTTTTTTGCATCGTATTTTTGAATGAATGCAAAAAAGTATCAGGAAAAATGAAATAAAACCGAGATAGACTGAGTTTCTGAAACTGACCCAGAGATTTAAATAATAATCCAGACTTTTTTTTGAACTTCTGCCGGCGAAAAAGCGATTTAATGGCCCGGGGCCATTGCCATGATAGCTTTCGGAGATTAATTCAGGCATAAGCCAAAAGGCGAGCATGCTCCAGACTACGATCAGGCCAAGCGCAATGTCCATTGCAAGATAGGCCGGGCTTCTGGGCTTCTTCGCGGGTCTGGTTGTCATTAAGTGGGCTTTCATTCGGTGGTGCAGCCTAAATTTTAATGAAATCAGGCTTTTATTGTAAATGATCGATAGCCATTTCCCAAAAGATATTTGTTTGCCTGCTGGTGGAAATACGAGTTCGATTCAGCTATTTTATGAGGCAGTGAATTTCGTGATTACAATGGTCGTTCAATCGCTCGTTGCAATGGGGAAGATGATGAAAAAACATTACGTCAGTCGATTTATGGCAATTGCACTCGCCTGTGCTGCAAGTTTCTCGCAATCCATGGCTTCAGCGCAGGAAGCAGCAAAGCAGCCAATTACCGATCCTTCTGCGATGGTAAAGGCTCTCAGCGAGAGCATGATCGACGCGAAGAAATCTCGCGATTTTTTCACAAACTATAGCCTTCTCACAGCACAGCTTGAAGGCAAGGAGCCAAAGAAAGCGATTGATGCCATACTTGCTGCAAAGGCGGAGCTATTGCCTGATGGCGATGGCTTGAAGTCTGTAAGTGTTACGGCAGACCGTGGAAAAGCAGCCCGGATGGCACTTGAGCTGACCCGAAGCTACAGCACGGTGAAAAGGATGGGCAAGGGACGGGTGGTTTTTGGCACATTGAAGGTGGCAGATGGCAAGCTGGAGCCCGATCTGGTGCTGGCTCAGATGATGATTCAGCCCGATGGATGGTTTTGTACTGAGATTGGTGATTCGGCCAAGCCGCTCTCGTTCCGGTCTGCCGGTTATCAGATGCTCGACGTAAAAATACCAGCCGATCAAGCGGCAAGCGATCTCGGAACGGTGGTCATAGAGCCAGTCAAGGAGGCTGATCTGGCGAAAATCAAGGGTAAGGTTTTGTTTCAGGGGCCACAGCCGGATGGTTCGCTGCAGGCGATGCTGAATTATTCGGTGCCTCGGCCTAATACGCCAACGGGCGGCTATTCACCAAGAAAACGCTGGCCACAGCCGCAGCCGATTACTCTTCAGAAGGATGGTCAATTTGAGGCGAAAGGGCTGACTCCGGGCAATTATTCCGTGAATATCAGCTCATCCAAACATGAGAATTTTTACCGAGTTTTTGAAGTGAAGGCGGCTGAATCCGTTGATGCGGGTACGCTGAGCCTGAAAACAACAGATCTTGGATTTTACATCGGTAAACCGACGCCGAAGGCCGGACATTTTCCATGGGAAAAGGATATGGAAACGGCCCTTAAGCGAGCGATGGCCGAAAACAAGCCGATGATGATCATGATGACGGCAACCTGGTGTGGCCCCTGCAAGATGCTTGAGCAGAATACGCTATCCGACGGCTGGATTCAGCAGTTTATGAAGGATTTTGTTGTCGTGCAGGCGTATGAAGTGGAAGAGATTAATACAAAATATAATGTGAATGCGTATCCGACTCTGGTCTTTACGGATAAAACCGGGAAGGAAGCGCATCGAACGATGGGGTATCAGCCGGCTGTCTCCTTCGCAGGTAATATTTTGAAGGCGCGGAAAGAGCTGAAAATGGCGGTGGATACCGATCTGAAAAAACTGGAATTGGAGAAGATCATCTCACCTCCCGTCACGATCAAACGAATTGGCGGCTGAATTTGAGAGATTCCAGTCGCCCTCAGTAAAAGAGGGCGATTGGAATTTCGCCTGGATGTTAATAAATTGGTCAAGCTTAGAAAAATCAGGCATTCGTTTGTTTCAATTAATCCTGAATCAATTAAATTAAATGATTTTCGTCTGGTCTGCTAAAAATTAACGGCTAATTGATTTTGAGATATTGAACTCGACAAATTCTGGGCTGTCGGTATTTTAGGGATTGCCTGCGGGTATGGATTGGCCTGGTCAGGATGACCGGGTGACCGTCAAGCCTGAAAGATGGATCTTTGTGTCATGATGCGATGGGGAATACTTCAAAGGTATGTCGCTGGCGAGGTCTTCAGGTCGTTTCTGCTTGCCCTGACGGCACTTACCACCATCCTCGTGCTTTTTGTGCTGGTGGCTCAGGCGGCCAAGGCGGGCCTGGGGCCGGCGGATATGGCTCGGCTTATTCCTTTAATTATTCCGAGCACATTGCCTTACACAATGCCCGTTGCCCTGCTTTTTGCAGTCTCGGTGGCATATGGCCGGCTGGCCGGCGATAACGAAGTGATTGCTGTGAAGGCCTGCGGGCTTTCGGTCATGACGATCATCTGGCCGGTTTTTACGATGGCCGGGGGCATGAGTCTTTTTCTTCTCTTTATGACGCAGGATGTGATCCCGCGGGCGAATCATCGGCTAACGCTGACACTCTTTGGCGAGCTGGAGTCAAACTTTTACAAGTTCCTGAGGAAGGAACGCGAATTTGATCGGCAAGACTGGCCTTTTCTGATAAAGGTTCGCGATGTATTGCCTGATAATACGCTGCTTGAGCCGATTTTCAAGCATCGTGTGCCGGGGCCGGTGGTGGATAACGAGCCGAAGAAATTTGATCTGGTGGTGCAGGCTAAGTCTGCGAAGCTGAAATTTGATCTGGAGAAGCGGGTCGCCCGGGTGCATCTGGTGGATAGCGAGACGCAGTCGTATGCTTTGGGTGCGTCTGGCGGAGATGTGAGTCGGGCCCTGATTAACGATCAGGTGCTGGAATTGCCGTTGCCGGATGATTTTAAGAACCGGATTCCGCCAAAGCAGCCGCAGGAACAGACCAGTGGCGAGCTGGTGGCGAATGTGCATCGATACGAACACTTGATGAAGACAGAGCGGGCCAAACATGCGATTTCGGCGGGGATGTGGATTGCATCCGGTCGAGTGAATCGGGTGGATTGGTTCCACATGCGGTCAGTTTCTCTTGACTACACCTATTGGCAGGCTGAAAAGGCCAAGGCGCAGACGGAGCGATATATGCGCTCTGCACAGGCATTCGGCCCGCTGGGCTTTGTGCTGCTGGGCGCGCCGGTGGGGATTCTTTTTGCAAGACGCGACTTTATGAGTGCGTTCATCTCGTGCTTTTTGCCGATCATCATATTGTATTATCCACTGCTGCTGGTGGGGGTGAATCTCGGCAAGGAAGAGATTTTGCACCCGATGTATGCGATGTGGCTGGGTAATCTGCTGCTGGCCGGGCTTGGCCTGTTTGTGGCATTGCCACCTGTCAGAAAGCATTAATACGGAATGACCAGAGCGGTTTTAAGTGACGGTGGTCGGCCAGGGATTCAGGATCAAAACAGATGACAATTCTTGACCGTCAGCGATATTGGGCCTATGTCAAGGGCTATGTGATTTGCTTCACGTCGCTGACGAGCCTTTACATCATTATTGACGCCTTCACGAATCTGGATGAGTTTACCGAGATTAACGACACGCCTGTGAAGCTCATGAACTTCATGGCGAGGTATTATGGCATTCGGATTTGTTCGATATACGACAAACTTTGTGGCGTAATTGGCATGATGGCCGCGATTTTCACGGTGACCTGGGTGCAGAAAAATAATGAGCTGCTGGCGATGATGGCAGCCGGGATCAGTGCGCCAAGGGTGATTCGTCCGGTCATGATTTCCGGAGCAATGATCAGCGCAATTGCTGTGGCGAATCAGGAGATCATTCTGCCTCATTTTGCCGACGAGCTACAGAAATTTCCGGACGACGATGGCAAGCAGATGGTGCGTGTCTTTGGGCGCTATGACTCGAATCGGATTTATATGCATTCGTCGGGTGCAACAGCCGACCGGATCACCAGATCAATTGCGAATCTGAATGTCACTCTGCCAGTGGCTCTCTTCGGGATTTCTGCCGAATTGACATCATCCATGGCATATTACATTCCGAACGATGATCCAACAGCACCTTACACTGGCGGATGGCTTCTGCGAAGCGCCAAGCTCACACCTTCCACACTGACAAATACTGGAGAGCTGCTTTTACGCCTGAAAAAAGAGGATATGGATGGTTTTCCTGCCCCCAAGAATGCCACGGAAGAGGTGGGAGAAGCCTTTTTCCTGAAAAGCTCTGCAAGCTTCACCACACTGACACGAAAGCCGGCTGAGTGGTTTCAGTTTGCTGATACACCGACTTTGATCACCGCTTTGAACGATCCGTCGAACGAACATGAAAAAGCTGATATCGCGACATTTCTGCATCAGCGAAATATGCGACCATTTTTGTCGTTTGCCCTGATGGCCCTGACGATGCCGCTGGTGCTGGGTGGCTTCGGGCGAAATACATTTATTAATTTGGGGATGTCCGTAGCGACTTCAGCCGTCTTCTATGCATCGCTCTTTTTCTGCCAGTATCTGGCTGCGCACCACGTTTTTCCGGCTGAGATGTCGGCCTGGGTCCCGATGATCGGCTTTGGCACGGCAGCCGTAGCACGATGGGATAAGATTAAGACGTAATTAAATCTTTTAGCTTCTTTTAAGAATATTGATGGCCTTATTCCGGGCTCAGATCCGCTCAATCAGTTTTCCGGCTGCCGCCTGAAGACGTCGAACGGAAGTGACAACGGTGAGATCAAGGCCAAGCCGCGGATGCACTTCGGTGATCAGCACCTGGCTCTCCATGGCGAGGCGATAAACCAGCCGAACGAGGTCTCGCGGAAGAGAGTCGGAATCGTGGAGGCTTTGGGCAAGCTGATCGATTGTGCCAGCAACTCGTGTGACATCGGTCTCAGTCGGCCGGCTGCCGTTCCTGAGTGATTGCAGGATTCGCTCGAGCGAATCGGAAAAGGCTGGCATATCCAGCGCCGGATCGAGGGGCCTTGCGGCTTCGCGATGAGTAGGGAGAGGGGGGGATGTAGGGTGATTGTCTGGGAATTGAGGCTGCGCGATTTGGCTGGAAGCTGGGCCTGATAAAGCTGGCGAGGTGGCGTCTTGCCCTTCCGTCGTATCATCCATGCCGGCAACTTCCTGATAAAAGGCAGGATCGTCGGGCAAGTCCATTTCGGCGACGATCTCCGACGGGCTCGCCGGCTGCCGTGTTCGAACAATGGGTGTCATCGGCTGATAATCCTGATCATCGAGCTGGTTAATGGCCTGGCGAAGCGTCGCCTGACACCAGTTCTGAAGATCGCCCAGACCGGTGGCAATCGCCTCTTTTTCTGCTCGATCTGCCTGTCGGTTTGTCAGAAAGATGGTGACGCGAAATTCATCGCCGAGGGAATCAACGGCCCGGGGTGCGTCCTGACCGAGACGCCAGACCTGTGGCAATCGCTTGTATCTTGAGTGTTTCAGCGGGTCGTTGCGGTCCATTTTGCACCCTCATCCGTACACCAACCGGTTGAATGGTCAGCCGGTCGTATCAGAAACACATGATTTTCAAAAAAAGCCGGCCACAATGGGCCCGGCTTGATTGATTTTCATTCGATATATTCAGCCGGACGACGGCGATGATTAATCATCATCGTCGTCGCTGCCATAATCGTCGTCGTCGCCATCGTCATCATCATCAGAATCGATGCTATCCTCAGTATCGCCGCCGTTGATATCGGCAAGTTCTGTGACTTCAGGTCGGGGGATAACGGCACCGATGCCAGGCGCATCGGCCGAGATTTCGACTTTCTGCTTCTGAACGAAGTGGAAACCTTTGCCCTTTTCAATCATTTCCTGAGCCTTTTTATCGGCCTCGGCCTTCTGATTGAATTCGAACTGGGCGATCGGCTTGAAAGAGTCATTCAGAACGACCCAGACAACCTTTTTACGAGCAGCCGTTTTTGGCGCTTTAACTTTTGGTGCCTTGGGTGCTTTGACAGCCTTTTTCTTTTTCGCCGGGGCCTCGGGCTCATCGTCGTCATCGGCATCAGCCTCGACAACGTCGTCCTCAACTGGATCGACCTGCTCGGCGGCTTCGTATTGGCGACGCAATTCCCTTCGATTCTGTACTTTTCGGCCCATTTTAGAAACGTGTCCTCATCGCCATGGTCATTTTCGAGTGTCGCCCAAGACGCTTTCGGCAGGCTGAACATTGGTCGTATCAGCCAAAGGGCGTACATCACGTAAAGTCAAGTGATATAACTTACAACAGGGAGCATAATTTTTCCATAGAGAATCATGGGGATTTCGAAGACACTTTAAAGAGAATGATTCAAATCCATAAAAATTGAAATTTTACACTTTTTATCTTGTGGTCAGTTAATCGTCGTGCAATAGTAATTAATCAGACCCTCCCTGAATCGCGATCAGCAAATCATAAACTAACAAGATAAATGCCATTGCACTGGCTTTTATCATGAAAGATATGAATTGATATGAGACCATTGATCGCTCATTGATTTCGATCGATTTATTCAGGATTAGATCTAAATTCCTTGAATGGTTAACATATTCTGATCAGAGAAGAGGTAACCTGAGATGTGCGATCAAAAAA
>JBILGL010000660.1:0-2551 GCA_044351075.1 Isosphaeraceae bacterium
TAAGGCTGTTGATAAAATTGTGACGCCCAATGATTTTCAGGCGACATTGCTGAATTTGCTGGGGATTGATCATACGAAGCTGAAATATCAGCATAATGGGCGGGAGGAATGGCTGACTTCTGCAGCACCTGAGGCACGGGTGATTCGCGAAATTTTTGCCTGAAAGTGAATTGAATCTGGTATCGCACGCCCGACTTCACGGCTAATATACGGATATCGATTTGATTGCATTTATGCAATCAGGATCTACACCAAATGATATTCGTGCTAAGAGAAGGAATTGAAAATGAAGCGCCGCGCGATTTTGAAAACGGGTCTGGCAGGTTTTGGGGTGGCTGCAGTTTTGCCGGAAATGATGATCAAGGCTGATCCGGCAGGCCTGAAGCCGCTGGAGATTGGTGCGAAAGCGCCTGATTTCAATTTACCGGGTGTTGATGATAAAAATTATCGACTGGCCGATTTCAATTCAGCCGATGTGCTGGTGGTGATTTTCACCTGTAATCACTGCCCGACTGCGCAGGCATATGAGCAGCGGATTATGGAATTTGTTGAGAAATATCAGTCGCGGGGTGTGGCTGTGGTTGCTATTTCGCCCAACGACGATAAAGCCCTTCGGCTGGATGAGCTTGGGTTTACGGATGTCAGCGATTCGCTGGCTGATATGAAAATAAGGGCTGCTGACAGGAAATTCAATTTTCCCTATCTTTATGATGGCGAGACGCAGAAAGTCGCGCTGGCTTACGGTTGTCTGGCAACGCCCCATATTTTTGTGTTTGACAAGTCGCGTCAATTGCAATATCAGGGTCGATTTGATGATGCCGAAGTGAGCAACGTCAAGAGCCACGACACGATTAATGCCGTGGAGGCATTGCTGGCCGGCAAGGCGGTGCCTGTGGCCACAACCAGGGTGCGGGGATGTTCGACGAAATGGTCTGACAAGCGGGTGCAGGCGACTGAGCATCTGGCCAAATGCAATGCCGAGCCGGTTTCGCTTGAAAAAGCGGATTTAAAAACGATCAGATTGCTGGCTGAGAATAAAACGAACAAGTTTTTGCTGGTCAATTTATGGGCGACCTGGTGCGGCCCCTGCGTTGCCGAACTGGCCAGTTTTGTTGAAATGAACCGGATGTATCGCAAGCGTGATTTTGAGCTGATCACCATTTCTGTGGATCAGCCGGAAGAGATGGGCAAGGCACTGGCTGCCCTGAAAGAACATTACGCTTCCTGCCGAAATTATATTTTCAGCGGAGATAATCAGGATGCTCTGGCAGATGTCATAGACAAACAATGGCCCGGGCCTGTGCCGCACACGGTGCTGATTGCGCCTGGCGGAAAAATTATTTATCGCAAGAACGGCGAGATTGATCCCAAGGCACTCAAGAGAGTGCTGGCCGACACGCTTGGGCGGACTTATGGGGCGAAAAAGGCCTGATTCTTTCTCTGTGGCACGCTGGATGACATGCCACACTAAATTGTCATTTCATTCGGTGATGTAAACGGGGTTGGCATAGATCCAGCCCCGGGCTTCACCGTCGAGCAATTGAAAAACTTCGATCCGATAGACGCCGGGCTTTGAAATGTCGAATGAAATCTCATCGCGATTTTTCATTTCATTTTCAACCGACCCATTTCGAATTAATCGTACCCAGCCGGCGACGGGCAATGTGATTTTCAGTTTCAATTGTTTTTCGGTGCGGAGGCTGATTTGATCGCCGATGGTGCCGACACTTTCGCCGCTTTTATTTTGAAGATCGACCCAAAAGCCGGCTGGGTCGCAGATCCAGTCGTGTGAAACGTAGGCCCGGCCATGCCTGAGGGATAGCCGCAGGGCATCTTCCGAAAGATTTTTAGCGAAGACATGTGTACTACTATTGGCAAATGAGCGATGGTAGGGATCAAGGTCAATGCTTGCGACGATATCGCCGGGCTTTTTGCCTGCGATGAGTTCTTTGATGCCGGGGGCGAGGGTAGCGGGAATTTTTCGCATCTGGTTGTCTTTATCGACATTAGTACCAACAAGCACGCTGGTATCGTCTGCTTTTTTCACCACCAAAACCATATTATGATGGCAGTCGTTGGCGGCGACACCGGTGAGAGGCTTTTTCTGAAGCTCTTTATCCCATTTTTCGAGATAAACTTTGGGATATTCCACCTGAAATGCAAATGTGGCGTCGGGGAAACGATCGATTTTGGATTGAAATTCGTCGATTGATTTTCGCGAAGTCATGGCTAAAACGAGCTGGAGGAGACCCTTGGAATCAACCTTGGCATCATAATGACGATTGTAAATTTCAAGGCCATCGAGCTGATCCATTGCATGTTCGGGCCGTTCTTCGACATGCGACAAATAGGCAAAGCCGCCATTGGCCCGCACGGCCTGCAGGAGTTCGGGCGTGGGCGATTTCATTTTATCGGCGACGGATTGGGTCGGATGGATGAGAAAACCGGCCCATTCTGAGCCGGGAATGAGCAGCACGCCATTGACGATGCCACGACGCTCGGGGGTGAAAAAGTCTCGCGGAGGGCGATAATGATCGCTCAGAAAAAGGGC
>JBILGL010000661.1:0-2549 GCA_044351075.1 Isosphaeraceae bacterium
ACTGAAAATCGGATTGTTTTGAATCTTCATGCGAATCAGAAATCAATCATTTTCCACGACGAAGCTGATCAAGGTCGTAATCGAGCAGAGCGCCAGGCACGATGTCAGACGTGACCAGCACACTCTGGGGGTCGCCCACATGAGCCGCCCAGCTTGCCGGGCCGTCCACTTCCGATACCCGTTTGACATTCCTGTTCAAAAACGCGGCATGCACCGCCCAGATCGATCCCCGGCCCAGCCCAACGAGCCCAATGTCTTTTTTGGTGACATATTCAGCCGAAATGACTTCCAGCAGGTCGCGCGTGCGAAGCCCTGCCAAATTCTGGCCAAGTAGCCGCGCCAGTTCGGCTTCGCGCCAGTCCGTGCCGTTCGGGTCTTTAGTTTTTGCTGCTGAGGCAGCCACAGCCCGCCCGCCGCTTGAGCCAATGCCGCGCACATCAAGCACCAGCAATTCACCGTCGGGAATGTTCTTGCCTTGCTTGGCCAGAAACGCCCCCGCAGTTTTCAAATTCCAGTTTTTCACGGGAATATCCGAGCCGACGACGATCGTGAGTTTTGTTTCGCCTTTTTGAACTGACTTTTCAACCACCTGACCACCCTTGACAGTCATCCGAACGCCCGCCAGCTCAAAATTGTCGGAGGTGGCATAATAGCTCAACGAAAGATCTTTTTCGCCGCTCAGTGGGCCGCCGGGTCGATGGCTTGCCGTTGCAATGGTTTTACCGATACCAAGTCGTCGCCGCACTGCTGCATCAAGCTGAGACCCAGTATTTTTACGGCGGGTTTCAGCAAGCTGGTCGGATGCTTCCTGATTGATTTGAAACACGCTTTTTTCGCCAGGCATGGCCAGCACCTGGCCGGTGGGTGAAGCTTGAAGCTGAGCATCGGTAAAGATCGGGAAATCGGGCTCGGTCACACCGTCGTTTTTGTCCAGCAGCCAGCGGCGCAGCCAGCGCGTCGCAGCTACGCGCCGGGGCATGGAAAAACCGTGGGTGTCGTCAAATTCAAACAGCTCGACTCGTTCGCCAAGGTTGTAGGCGCCGAAGATTTTTTTGGCTTCGCGATAGGTGCTCCAGGCGCCGTCGATATCAAAAAAATCGCGGGTGGCCACGGTCATCATCGTCGGCTTGGGGGCTCTGGCCAGCAGAAAATCGCCGTGGTCAAGCCCGGCGGCAATCATCCCTGTGATATTCTGCTCAGCGTCCTGAGGGCCGATTGTCGCCAACAGCCGTTCGTAGCTTGTCAGATAACAGGAGGCTGCGGCGACGGCAATCCGCTGATCCACCGCCATAAGAAAGCTTGTGAGTGTGCCTCCGCCGGAATTACCGGTGCAGCCCAGACGGGTGTCGTCGATATCAGGCAGGCTGGCGAGATAATCGAGTGCCCGAATGCCGTCCCACACTCGATAATGAGCCGTTTGCAGGCCAACAAGCAGCGAACCATTGCCGATTTTCGTATGTTCGGCAGTTGATCCCGAAAAGAGTGTCTTGCCATCGGGTTTCAGCGCCTGCAATCGCTCGCCCTGACCGATCGGGTCATAACAGAGTGCGGCCATGCCCGATCGGGCCAGCAGAATAGAAACTCGCTGATAAGTTTCGGCAGCTTTGCCATTGGCCGAGTGGCCGCATGGCACGATCACTCCGGGCCAGGGCGGCGGGGTGTTGGGCTTATAGAGCACAGCGGAGACATGATGCCCTGGCCGGCTTTCAAAAAGCACTTTCTCAGCTTTCACGCCGGCCCCTTCAATGGTGCCGGTGGTTTGTGCATTAAGCGGCGTTTTCTGGGGCCAGGGGCCGAGAGCGGTCTTGAACCACTCTTGCACGCGAGAGGCTTCTGTGAGCACCTGCGGGGCGGTCATTGTGGCCTTTCTGGCCTTGGCCCGTTCTTGCAAAAGCTCAACGGCCTGTGCCTGAAGATGACGATAGAGCCCGGTTTCTTTGTCAGAAGTTTGGGAATGCGCTTGATTCAGGCCTAGGACAAGTGGAGAAAGTGCAAGGCCGAGAATGATGTTTTTGACAGACATAAGAGGCGAATTGTCCCGATTTATTGGTTTTGATTGCTTTTGCTCCCTGATATTCATGACAGGCCGGAGGCTGCTGGTCAATAACTAAGCTTTGATTCCTGCAAATTATTCAACAATTGGCTCAAAACCTAATGTGTTAAAGGTCACAATAATCCTCTTCCATTTCTGATTTCTGAAAACAAAGATGATCTTCGCTCAATATTGGATTTTCATTCGACTTTTGACTGCTCCTTGCTAAGAATTACAATAGGTGCAGAGGCGTGAATCATGCCAAAACAGGCTGGAAGTCATTCATCACGGATCGGATGCTTGCCATGAATTATCTCGAACTTGTTGAATCGCTGCGTGAAGCTTTTCCGGCACCAACGCTTGACCGCCGGCAGGATGCCTGGCTCGTACACTGCATCACGCAGGCGATCGCTGGCACAACCAACCTGAAGAATCAGTCGCCGATCCTTAATGTTCGTACTCCCGGCAGTTATGAAAATGTGCGAGATGCACGCATCGACGAAAATCCGCAGCTTGA
>JBILGL010000142.1:0-8804 GCA_044351075.1 Isosphaeraceae bacterium
TTGTCGCGGAGCTATCCGTATCAAGCGTTGTTTCGAGAGGTGTTGAGTCGATTGACGACGAGTGAAGAATTGAGGCGAGCATCACCAGCATAGCAATATGAGAGATGAGATTGGTCGAAGCCCATCAAGGTGGGGTAAGGGGAATTCTGCGCAAAAACAGCGAAATTGGTGAAAAACGACATAAGACGTATAAATATTCTTTGATGTGTATACAAAAAACCAACTGATGAAATATGCGGGCTAAGCGGCTTCGAAAACAACAGCTTATTAATGGCAGTGCCGCCACGAAAGGCGAATTTGCCGTGCAGTTGCGGATGATTGAAGAGGTCGCAAATGGCCCTTGAAATGATCAAATCCTGCTCCACCTGCCGAAGGTCTGGCCATGGAGCGTGGGCGGCCCACTGCTGTATGTGTGCCAGTGGTATCATTGGTCGATCTCCACCGCAACATTAACAACGATTTTCCATTCCACATTTCGTTCCCCCATCTCAGCGAGTTCAGGAACGATAGCCTTCACCGAGGGATCAAGTGCCTTGAAAGACTTGGCTTTCGAAGCAAATGAACGGAGGGCATCGGCTTGTTTCGAACTTCCGAACTGTTCAAGCAGGTAGCCAAGACGCCGAACAGTAGAGTTTTCGTATAGGTCGGCTGCCTTGGAAAGTATGCGGGGGTCCGCTTTTTTGCCCAGATCATGCACCGCTTGTGCTGCCGCGTTCATCCCCCCGGCTTGATGATAATACCGGCAGATATCGAGCAGCGTCAGCTCCAGCCCCGCGACTTTGGCAAACCCGGCATCGGTCTTTAGTCTTGCCAACCATTCTGGGCGGTTCAAGTCAGCAAAGGCCCGTGGTGACTGGAAAAGAAACTCTACTCTTTGGCGGCCGATCTCGATCTCCGGCAGTTGACGCGGATTGATCACCTGAAAAGTCATCGCAGCTTGATGGGCCGCTCCATGAAAAGCCTCCGCTCGTAGTAGCGAAACACGGTAATCCACTCCCATGAATTGCATCAAAGGATCTATCCAACGCGCAGGATCTGGAGCACCGAGCACATGATCTTCGGGCCGCAGCATCAGATAAAATCCACGTCGTGGGGATACAAGGATACCTTTCCTTGTGAGACGGGCGAGGGCTGACTTAAGTGCTTCCTCAGAAAGGCCCGAGTTAGCCATGGCCGCCTGTTTCGTAAAGAAACCTCGCCCGTAGGCAAGCTGTGAGTCGATAAACTTCTGGATGTTACTCATTCCCTGATCATATCAGAAAAGAGTCGAAAGACAACTCTTTTTGCATACGCCTGGGGTACTACTTCAAAATTAAGGCAACAGCGACATTTCGTCAGGAAAGATACGACTTTCAGCAAGATCGATATTTCATAGCCAACAGCTAAACGGTTAGCGAAAACCGGGGGTGAATGGCCCCATGATCGCTTCGGCTGCAACCCCTCCCCTGCCCGGCAAGTTCTTAAAGAATTGCAAACTTTCTGGCATTTTCATGCTCGTCTATACGCGTACGCTGGGTTCATGGAACGTATTTTCAGTGCATGACCGAATCAAAAGATAGTGCGTCAACACGTCAACACACAGAGCTTTTTTTGTTGACATGTTGACACGTTGACGGGGTACTATCCGGAAAAAAAGCACCTAAAACAGGTTCTGTCGTACCTCTGGGAGAAGCCCTCGGTAGCCGCTGACAATTACATGTACAAATCATTACTAATCTTACAAGACTTTTGAAGTACTTGCTGTTTCGGATGTTCATGAAGTCGGCTTTGATAGTTCCTGCGACTCAGTCATAAACAGTCAAAGGTAAATTCCATTAATCAAAAGTCAGGAGAACGGATTCTTGAAGCTCATTTCCTCCACAAGCCACTGCCTACAGGCTGAAATACTGGCCAGGCAGGGGCGACGCCGTGTAGGTGGCCGTCGACCAACAGTCGCAGACAAATATAATATCGAAGCAGAGCTGGCCCGGAACTTATGGGCATGGGATCGCTGGATTGTGATACAAAAAGATGCGATCGAATCCCTGCGGTCCGATCTGAAAAAGCTTGTGGTCAAGCTTGCAAAGCAGATTGGCAAGATACAGGCAGAGCTGGAGGTGGGAGGGAAGACTGAAATGTGAGATGTTCGCACAGTAAATGCCTTTGGAATTTTCTGTTTACGAAACATTGTAATAACTGGGATCAGCTTGAAGGTTTACCAGTCTGTTCTATTTGTTGAGAAAAAAACAACGGAAGAACAGAGTCAGAGCCTTTTAATCTTGCTATTAGGCCTACGTTTTCGGACATAATCTCGTTCACCATTGATCCCGATATAACAGCGAAGTGATGCCGATGAAAGTAATTGTAAGGAACGGTCGAGATTTTCTGACGACAAAAAGCTCTTTCGCGAATTCGACATCACACTGGCAAAATCGATTAGAAAGATCTTGACATCTGCTGTGGCTTTAGAATGTAATAATGGATGATACTAAGGGGTTTTACAGCATGCATCTCCGATTCCTTCGAGCATTTCTGATACTCGTTGTCATGCCTGCGGGCATGGGTGAATCTTTGCATGCGCTGAATCTTTTTGATTCGCATCACACCCAATCATGCGAAATTGTTTCACAACATTTTGACTCTCCGGATCAGATCGCTGACAACGATTGCCCCTTCTGCCACATCGGTTCAATTAACTGGCTGATTCTTGTGGTCGGTCATCACCAATTTCGATTGTTTGATGATTCAAGCATTCAGGCTCTTAATAACTTTCTCTATTTTTCTGAAGAATCTGCTTCTTACCTATTACGGGGTCCCCCCGTTTCATTAATTTCCTGACCCATTTCATCTCATCAAATGTAAGGCTCTTAGGTCTATCTGCAAGTGTTTTAACTTACAGAAAGAAAAAAAGAGTCTGAGAAATTCTTATTACTGAAAGATGCAGCCATGTCGATGGCCTTACGCGGTTCCATGCGCGGATGGAAAGAGAAACGTGTTTTTTGTGTCCTGAAAGGGATATTCACAACCGACTACCAATTTCAATCCATCAATTTTCTTCATCGATTCGATCGATTTCTTAAGTCGATATTTGCCTGGTTACGCCGCACGGGGTCGGTTTTAATCGTTGCCACCTTCATTTCGCTTGTCTGTGGTCTGCTCATTAACGAAAGGGCCCTGCTGGCCACGTTTTTCCTTGCCTGCATGACTCGGTTCGGCCTGATCATGCCCAAGTACTCCGTTAACGCAATTAATCTGAAACTCTTTGCAGCTGATGAGCGATTAACCGAAGGAGAAAGCACCACCCTGACAATTTCTGCAGAATCTCAGGCGGCCTGGCCAGTTGCCGGCATTAGTTTGGATGCCGGGCTTGTTTCTCATTCAAAAATCGATGAAGCAAAAAAACTGATCCACTTGCCGGTTTGCTGGCGTAGTCGACAGCGAATTACATATATATGGAAATCGGAAGATCGTGGAGTCTATCCTTCCACCGAGCCCGAACTGCTCTGTTCATTTCCGTTTCAGCTAAAAACTGTCAAAAGACCTGTTGCCAGAGATTTTCGAGTCTTTGTACATCCCAAAAGATTTATTGTGCCTGAAATGCCTGATTTCCCATCAGGTATTGAGGATTCAGGATCCACTCTGGGTAATCGCAAGGGTTATTCCGGTGAAACTGTTTCACTCAGGCCATATCGACAGGGAGATGATCCACGCCGAATTCACTGGCCACAGACGGCCAGAACCGGGGCTCTTGTCGTCAAAGAGCAACAGTCGGCGATCAAACCTCGTATTTCCGTACAACTGGGAAATGCAGAAAACTACAGGCAATGGAAATCAGAATGGTCGGTAAGGCTTGCAGCAAGCCTAATCATGAGTGGCATCGAGCAAGGCTGGGAATGCGAACTGATTTTTGGTGAAACCACGCACGAGCAAAGGCTTGTCAGAAACTGTCGACGCGAGCATTTCCTCGACGCGCTTGCCGCTTTCGGCAACAGTCCTGATTTTATCGACCAACACTCTGAGCCGGCTGCAACAGGAATTCAGCCTGACCGATTGTATTTGAAAATCAAAACGGCACTAACTGATTTTGAAGTCAATTCTCATTTTGATCGGGTGATATTACTGGGCGAAGAAAAATCCGGGGCTAGCGTATCGGAGCAAATTTGGAAAGCTTTTTTCAATGAAGAAAGTCTCAGTTCCTGGCTTAAAGAGAAAGCGTGATCATTAATGAAAAAGGATAAAAGTCAGCAGAGGAATCTCACCTTAATCTGCCTGGTCACTGCCATCATGGCAACGGCTGCCATATTCCTGATGGAACATTCACGACAATTGCAAGATGGTCGGGATAGTCAAAAACTTCAGCTCTTGCGATCTTTCTCCGCTTTTTCTGCGACAATTCTCAGTCTTTTCCTCTGCAGACCGGCAATGTGGTATCAGATACCGAAATTTCTGCTTGTTGTATTATGCCAGGTGCCTATTCTGGATGCCGCATATCAGTGGATTTCATATGGCCAGATACTTCCGCTTGAGAAGCTGTTGATACTTTTTATTGAATGCCAGGTGGTTGCAATGGCGACCTACACGACAGTTGCTTCAATCAGAAGAATAAACCTGATCATGGCAGGTATCATTGGTTTGATTGCCTACTCATCCATTCAGGAAATCACACCAATTGACAATCTGGCTGCAATTGTCCTCTTGTTATTAACACCATTCTGGCTGATTCTTGAGCATGCAATTGCTCATCCAGTGATCTTTTCGCAGAGTTATCTCGAAGAGAATCTTATTGAAATTGATCGACACCGAAGGCTGAAAACGTCAGGCCGTATTATTTTCTATCTTATCATCGCCATTGTTGTATTTCCCTATTTAAATCGAGATCGATCGATACAGGCCGTGCTTGGTCAATGGGTAGGCAGTTCTGGTGGCAATGGCGAGCTAAATGAATTGGCGACGTCAGGCGTAGGAGATGGTCCGAATGAAGTTTCTGCAAGCGAAAATCCCGAAACTACCGGCTTTACGGATAGTGAAATCTACCTTGAAACAGACAGATCAAGCCTCTTTGATGCATTTAATGAGCAATACGGCGAGCCCTTCAAAAAGCAGAAATTCGAACGAATGCAGGCCATGGGCGCACAGGACGTCAGGGAAAATGGCGATCGCCCCAAAGAGAATCTGCAGGCAGGTCGGAGTTTTGAGCTCTCTCGCTCAAAAACCCAGATTAAAGACCGGCAACTCAACGACAGAGCTGCTGATGCATTGATCTATGTGCAGGGAGAGCCGGAAAAGCGGCTAAAGTTATCCACATTTGACCGATTCGACGGTGAATCTTGGTTTACCGAACATGATTGTTCCGATCACTGCTCACTCACCGTGGAAGAAAAACAGAAGAATAAATGCTGGTTCTGTATCCACCGACCAGTGACAGATCTAATCGCCGGATCAATGAATCACAAAATAAAAATTGCGAATCTTGAAACTTCGGTTTTACCATCACCGAATAATCTCTGGAAATTTCTTGTCGGAGGCATACGCCAATCAGAGATGTTTGGATGGGCCGGCCTGAATGTGATCAGAATCAAGGATCGTAACTTCCCGGCAGGAACTACAATCGAAACTGTATCCAGCCGAATCTCGCGACGGGCTTTGCATGAATTACATTTTCATCATGGTTCCGAACCTACATATCATCATAAGCATTTTGCTACAAAAATCTCTCAGGTGAATTCGCCCAGAATAAATCAATTATTAAAGTCATGGGATCTTGGAGAGGAAAAATCATGGATGCAAGTCGAGAATCTAATAAACCGGCTGAAAAATCATGCTGATTTGACATGTAATTCATCAGAAATAATCGAAACAAATCCAGCAGCTCCCACGAGGCAGATCGATGACTTCCTTTTCGGATCTCGCAAAGGCCCAGATTATCTCTTCGCATCGGCGGCAGTGATTTTACTGAGAGAACTTGGCTATCCATGCAGACTCGCCAGCGGGTTTTACATTGATCCGAAAAGTTACAGTGAAGAAAAGTCCCACTACGCTCTCACTTCAGAAAACTTACATTTCTGGGTAGAAATCCTTTTACCAACCAATAGTTGGGCTGTCGTTGACCCAACACCAGGATTTACAGACGAGCTTCATAATGAATCTTTCATGGATCAAGCTTGGATCTGGTTTTACTACTTTCAAGCATGGTTCAGGCAAAATTTGATACTGATTATGATTTCAATCATACTTTTAATGATAGTCATCCTTTTTCGACGCAGTATTTACGATCAGGCTTTCTGCTTATATCTGGCAAGTCTGCAACATTCGGATATCCGTCGATTTATCATCCTTACACTACGACATCTCGAATGGCGATTGGCTGCCTCCGGTCAGCGACGTCCGGTTGCCTGTTCAATTCGTAGATTCTGGCTCGAAATGCAACCCCCACTCAAACAAATCCCGGCTATGATTTCACTGGCAGAATGGGCTGCCTACGCTGCAATAGAAACTAAACCAAATCAGCCGGAAGAAGAAATTCGACTGATCTGCAATTCAACTCTCAAACAATTGAATTTCAGATATTTCACAAAGATGAAATTAAGGAGCAATGAACGATGACGATCGATCCCTGTACGAGATCAAAACTCAATGACCTTCAGATCGCCTTAAATCAAGTCATTTTGGGTAAGTCTGAACTTATTTCCAATACGCTCGTCTGTCTTTTGGCACGTGGTCATATTTTGCTGGAAGATTTGCCTGGTCTTGGGAAAACTACATTGGCAAAAGCTATAGCAGCCGCTCTGGGTGGCCAGTTTGCACGGATCCAGTGTACACCTGATCTTTTACCTTCCGATGTCACCGGTTTTCAGGTCTTCGACCAGAATCGGCGTGAATTTCAATTCCTTCCAGGACCGGTATTTTCGGATATTCTCCTTGCCGATGAAATTAATCGAACGTCGCCACGGACTCAAAGTTCTCTGCTGGAGGCTATGGCTGAACGACAGGTAACAATCGACAACACCCCACGGCGTCTTTCTAATTCATTTTTCGTCATCGCAACACAAAACCCTGTTGATCAGCATGGTACCTATCCATTACCTGAGGCACAAATGGATCGATTCGCCATGAAACTCAGTCTTGGGTATCCGAATCGCGAGAATGAAAGCCAATTGCTGGCAGAGGCTATCGGTCATGCCATACAGGAGAGAGAAGCTATCAAGCCCGTCTTGAATATCACTGAATTACAATTATTGCAACAGCATGTCAGCACCGTTTCCGTCAGTAACTCTATTCGTAATGAATTAATGGATCTTGTTACTGCCGTAAGATCCAATCGAAGATTCGCCAATGGACTGAGCCCAAGGGCTGTGCTTATGTGGCAGAGACTTGCACAGGCTAAAGCTTTTCTTTCTGATCGTCAGTTTGTCATACCTGATGATATCCGCAGCGTTGCAATTGGCCTGCTTCGACTGCGCATTTCAGCCCATGGTGATCCTGATTCCATCATCACTGCGATACTTGATGAAATACCCGTTGCACCACTGGAAACCCCCTCGAGGATGGTATCATGAAAATACAATCTCTGAATCCCCGTTTCAGACTCCTGAAATACTGCATACCATGCATATCCATTCTTTTATTAATGATCGGCTGCAGCCACGAAGTCGAAACTCAGTTTAATCCGAACTGGAAACTTGACGAACATGGCAACCCTGAATTTAAACCTGAAAACTTTCAGGATGCTATTGCTAAACTTCGAACCGATTTCGACCTCATCAACAAAACCTCATCGGCACAGAAACAGGATCTGCTTCAAGTCTATCAGCAGATCGTTCGATGGCTGCCAGAATTTGCGGCTGACACAGATATTCGCCGCAAGGATTGGGAATCGCTTGATAACTTATCCATGAATCTGCTGAAGGATACCTTCACTCCAGACTTTTTCACCGAAAAGAACAAGCCAAGGATTGAAAGCACTCTTGATCAACTCTCATCCATGATTCCACCAGATAAAAATCAATCGAAGCAAACAGCGACAACGAAATGAAATAAAATTCACCAGGAACTCAGCATTCAGAAACAGCTACAAGGATTAATGATTATGGAAAGTATCTTCTGGGGCGCAATTCTCCGTATTTCTCAGGCTGCGATTACAGCATCACCATTTATTCTGACAGGTCTTTTTGTTGCCGGTATCCTCAGGCGACTGCTGGGTCACCAGAAAACTCGCATTCTCTTCGGTGGTGGCTCCAGCCGTTCTCTCTTTGTGGCATGGCTTATCGGGATGCTTCTGCCTGTCTGCTCTTTGGGCGTGATTCCCGTAATCCGTCAAATGAAAAAGTCGTCTATTTCTGGCGGCACAATTCTCGCCTTCGCTCTTGCAGCACCCTTGTTTAATCCGCTCTCCCTGCTTTACGGACTTACACTCTCCAAACCTGCCACTATTTTCATATTTTCGCTGTTGTCACTTGTTGTTATCACCACGGCAGGTGTCATCTGGGATAAATTCTGCCAGGGACCTCATGAAGATAATAATGTGGAAGCTGAAATTCCAGCCGGCGCTTCTCGTATGCTGGCTGTACTCGTTCATGCCGCAAGAGAAATGGGTGGTGCGTCACTCGGATATATGATTTTCGGTCTATTAGGGGCGGGGCTGCTTTCCACAATGCTCCCCATCGGTAGCCTGCAAAGCGATATGGGGCACGACAACCCTATGGCGCCTCTCATCATGACAGCCGTTGCACTGCCTGCCTACGCTTCTCCTATGACTGCTATGGGCCAGCTGGGATCGATGTTTCAACATGGAAATTCGATTGGTGCTGCATTCATCCTTCTCACTT